>NZ_JBNDIC010000013.1:0-137257 GCF_056755475.1 Rhizobium sp. KNZ2-6A
TTCCCTTCGTCGGCGACATCGCTCGCTCGAAGACCTTCTATAGCGAGCTGCTGGGTCTCAAGATCCTGAAGGACTTCGGGAGTTTCGTGCTCTTTGAAACCGGCTTTGCAATTCATGACGGAAACGCGCTGGAGCAAACCGTCTGGAAGCAAGCTGCTGAAACGTTGGAGCCATATGGGCGCCGAAACATGCTTCTCTATTTCGAACATGACGATGTGGATGCGATTTTTGCCAAGATAGCCCCGCATGTCGATCTCATCCATCCCGTCGAGGAGCAGGAATGGGGGCAGCGGGTGTTCCGCTTTTATGATCCCGATGGCCATGCGGTGGAGATTGGGGAGCCGCAATCGATCGAACAAGGGCCTGCGGCAGGCTGATAAGCTCTCGCGGTCGGAAGATCTTAGGAGCCCGCCATGTGGGCATTCTCACAGCATATCGAATATGGCGGACGCGACGGCTACCTCCGTTCCTGCGAGGCCAACCGAGCAAAAGAGTGTCGTGTCAGAGGGCAACATCCGGCCTTGCGTCTTGTTCGCGACGATGTCGGCGAGTTCCCGCATGCGGGTTTCGTGCGGCGATCCGGCAAGGAAAAAAGGGGAAGCGTAGGTTCGTGTTTGTTCGAGGGAGTCCGTGACGATCACTTGTGCGGCGTCGGCCATATCCAGCCCGAGCTCGTGTCCCCGCAATGTTTTCGGGCCGACCGTATTGATGTGTGCTCCGGCCTTAAAATCCGCCGCGTGGAGCACAGGCACGTTGCTGGCCGTTGCACAAAGTACGATATCGGCATCCGCCACGGCTTCCGCAACGTTGTCGACGGGTTCTATTGCTATGCGCAGCTCGCGTTGCATTTCCTCGGCGAAAGTTCTGCGGTTTTTCTCATCACGACTGAAGACGCGAGCACTCACTATGTTTCGAACGGCCGCGGCGGCAATCAATTGTGTCCGGGCCTGAGCGCCACTGCCGATGACGCCAACGGTTTTGGCGTTTGGATTGCTGAGATGGCGTATGGCCACGCCTCCGATCGCCCCTGTTCTGATCTGGCCGAGCCGTTCGCCCAGAATGATCCCTTTAAGTTTTGCGTCATCCGCGGACCAGACGGCAACGATCTGCGAATGTTCGAGCCCATTGAACGTTTCATACACGCGAAATCCGGCAAGCGGCTTTTCCCCGAGTATGCCGCCGACCGTAAACACCAGATCGCCGCTGCCGGGAAATGAGACATGATGCCGAGGAGGGCAAATGGTATTGCCGGATGCTCTGGCGAGGAAGGCCGCTTCCAATGCGCCGAGAGCGACCGGCATGAGCGCGACGCTGTCCAAATCCTCGTCTCTCAGTATTTTCACGATCACGAACCTCCGGTGCGATCGCATGCTGCAACCTCAACATGGGTTGAGGTCAAGCCTTATTTCGACCCGGCTCGGCGGCGCCTCCGACTCGACCTCAAGAGGTGCGGTCATGCGCGAGGCATATGCGCGCATGTTCCATGACGTTTCGTTATTATCACCGGCATGGATTGATCGGTCGATATTTCGCTTCGCGATTATTCAGCTTGCCGCGCGCTAGGGTGAAGGACGCTGTCGACACATGATCTCGAAGAATACCGGAATTCGGCCGAAGTTGATCAGCTCCTTCACAAGCGACGGTCGCAGCGGACGCGGGAGATGAGCGAGGAACCCGCGGCTTCGAATTTACGGAAGCAGCGCCAGAGCGATCCGATCGGCGGCAGCGACGACGATCAGCGCGATCGCCAATACCGGCCAGCCGACATAATTCAGGATCAAGGCCGCGCCCACAAAGAATCCAGTCTCAAGCATCAGCCGTCCGGCCGGTCCGATTTCGTATTTCCGCTTCGGGGAGAGCAACCTGCCCCAGACGACGGCGCCCATCGTGCAGAACACTATTCCCAATAGTGCCTGTACTAGTAATGGCACTGCCAGATGCGCGGCCAATGCGGCAAGTGACGCAAGGATGCAAAGTTCCAGGGCAAACCTTATGCCAAGCGCGATCGCTCTCATTCTTCCCCCACGACGGTCAGACGATTGTTTACGCTCTGCCGGGTGGCAGATGGCATCATCATATGTGCGATCCCACAGGTCACTTTATGGCGTCCCCTAACTCTGGGGCGGATGGCTTCATCATTCGTTCTCTGCCCCAGGCTTCGGCAAACTCGATCAATGGGCCCCGCGTCTGACAGGACTTACGGTGATCGCCACAGCCTCCTGGCGAAAGAGTCGCCGAACGCGTCGAAGATGGAGTTCCAGCCCTTTTCGTGGGCCGCGCCCATTTCCACGTTGGGGGCCGGGTAGTTGCTGCCGGTTTCCGGCGCCTGCGGCATGCGCTATTGTCCCGCCTTCGGAGGGGGCGTCTGGCTCCGCTCGCCGGAGGCGGACAGGATCTCGCAGCTTTCGGTATGCGTCCGCGCAGGTGCCTCTGTGGCGGGAGCCTTGGTGCAGATGCCGATCTCGTGTCCTTCGATTCGGAAGAAGGCGATGCCTCCCGTCTCGAGCGCCAACCGCAGCTGCGCTTCCGTCGCCCGATGCAGGCTATGGCGATTGCCTTCATAGTCGCGGATCGTGCTGCGCGACACGCCGGAGCGGTCCGCAAGGTCCATTTGCGTCCAATCGAGAAAGCCGCGGGCCGCCCGGCAGAGTGCTGGTGTCAAAATCATCGCCATCTTAACCTTGACGCAGGGTTCAAAGCTGCCCATATTGGGCGATATCTATCATATAGGACATAATCCACCGGATTTCCAGGGGTTTTGCTGCCCGTAGCAGTTAGACATTATCCGGCCAAGCGGAGGAACGACGTTTTGGGATAACCGGCGAGCCAGTTTTCATTCTAGCACTTTTGGCTCTGCCGTTTATCGGAAGTCTTCTTTCCGTTTGCCTGTTGCGCACGCAGTCGCGGCGCGGTCCGGCATCGATCGCCGGAGCGATCACATTTCTGGCGCTGCTGATTTCCGCGAGCTTCTATCCCGCCGTCAAGGATGGCGGCGTGGTGCGATACAGCATAGAGTGGCTGCCGCAGCTGGGGCTCGATTTCAGCCTAAGGCTGGATGGTTTCGCCTGGCTCTTCTCGGTCGTCATTACGGCGATCGGCTTTCTCGTCATCGTCTACGCCCGCTACTACATGTCGGAAGAGGATCCGGTTCCTCGCTTCTTCTCGTTCCTGCTCGCCTTCATGGGGGCGATGCTCGGTATCGTGCTTTCGGGCAATGTCATTCTGCTCTCGATATTCTGGGAGCTGACGAGCATCTTTTCCTTCCTGCTGATCAGTTATTGGCACAACAGTGCCGCCGCCCGCGACGGCGCGCGCATGGCGCTGACGATTACAGGGATCGGCGGCTTCTGCCTGCTGATCGGCCTGATCCTGATCGGCCATATCGTCGGCAGCTACGATCTGGATAAGATCCTTGCCTCGGGCGATATCATCCGCAACCACCCGCTCTATTTGCCGGCGCTGGTGCTGATCCTGCTGGGAGCGCTGACGAAGAGCGCGCAATTCCCATTCCATTTCTGGCTTCCGAATGCGATGGCGGCGCCGACGCCGGTTTCGGCCTATCTGCATTCCGCCACACTGGTGAAGGCTGGCGTCTTCCTGCTGGCGCGCTTCTGGCCGGTTCTGGCCGGTACGAACGAATGGTTCTATATCGTCGGCGCCGCCGGCATCATCACGTTGCTGCTCGGTGCCTATTTCGCGATGTTCCAGCAGGATCTGAAGGGGTTGCTCGCCTATTCGACGATTAGCCATCTCGGTCTCATCACCACCTTGCTCAGCTTGGGCAGCCCGCTCGCTACGGTCGCGGCCATCTTCCACATGCTGAACCATGCGACCTTCAAGGCATCGCTTTTCATGGCCGCCGGCATCATCGATCACGAGACGGGCACGCGCGATATGCGCCGTTTGAGCGGCTTGTTCCGCTATCTGCCGTTCACCGGATCGCTCGCGATCGTCGCGAGTGCCGCCATGGCCGGCGTGCCGTTGCTCAACGGTTTCCTGTCGAAGGAGATGTTCTTCGCTGAAGCCATTGAAACACATGCGGATTCCATTCTCGACCGCATTCTTCCCTATGTGGCGACGCTTGCAAGCGGCTTCAGTGTCGCCTATTCGCTGCGCTTCATTCAGACCGTCTTCTTCGGGCCGGCGCCGACAGACCTGCCGATCGCCAAACCGCATGAGCCGCCGCGCTCAATGCGCTTCCCGATCGAGCTCCTCGTCGTGGTATGCCTCGTCGTCGGCATCGTTCCGGCTTTTTCGGTTGCGCCTTTCCTGCAGACTGCCGTTATCAGCGTTCTCAATGCCGATACGCCGCAATACAGCCTCTCGCTTTGGCACGGCTTCAATTTGCCGCTCATCATGAGCATCATCGCATTGGTCGGCGGAACGGTCTTCTACTTTGCTTTCAAGGACTATCTATCGCGATGCGACGACGGGCCGCCCATCTTTCGCGGCCTCAAAGGGCAGCGCATCTTCGAGCGCGTGCTGGTGGAGGTTTCCTGGCACTGGGCGAGAACGGCCGAAAAGCGGATCGGCACGCGTAAGCTGCAGCCGCAGCTTCGCTGGGTGGTGGCAACAGGCTTTGCGGCCGGCCTGCTGCCGCTCTATCTGTCTGGCTTCGAGGCGAAGCATTTTGCCTTTTCGGGCGCCGATCCGGTCTTCGCGTCCATTTGGGCGATCGGCATCTGCCTTGCGATCGGCACCGCCTTCTTTGCCAAATATCACCGGCTTGTCGCGCTTGTCATGCTGGGCGGGGTCGGACTGATCGTCTGCATGACGTTTGTCTGGCTGTCGGCGCCGGACCTCGCCATCACCCAGCTCCTGGTCGAGATCGTCACGACGGTTCTCATCCTGCTGGGCTTGCGCTGGCTGCCGAAGCGGACGGAAGGCATCGATGATACGGTCGACCTGCGAGCTCGTTTCCGCCGCTTCCGCGATCTGGCGCTGGCCGTCGTCTGCGGCGTCGGCATGATGTTCATCTCCTATGCCGTCATGACCATGCCGGTGCCCGACGCCATCGCGAATTATTTCCTCGAAAATGCCTATTCGAAGGGTGGCGGCCGCAACGTCGTCAACGTGATCCTGGTCGATTTCCGCGGTTTCGATACTTTGGGCGAAATTGCCGTCCTCGGCGTTGTCGCCTTGACCGTCTACGCCTTGCTGCGTCGTTTCCGTCCGGCGCCCGACAGCATGGAAATGCCGGAGCAGCAGCAGATCCAGAACCGTTTCGACGAGGAACGGCCGGAGCGTTCGGCCGGCGATACGGTGCGCGACTATCTTCTCGTGCCCTCCGTGATCATGCAGTGGATGTTCCCCTTCGTGATCGCGCTGTCGGTCTATATTTTCATGCGCGGACACGATGCTCCGGGCGGCGGCTTCTCGGCCGGCTTGACGCTCTCGATCGGCTTTTTGCTGCAATATCTGGCCGGCGGTACGCGCTGGGCGGAGGATCGCATCCGTATCCTGCCGCTGCGCTGGATGGGAGCCGGGCTTCTGGTCGCAACCGCGACCGGCATCGGCGCCTGGTTCTTCGGCTATCCCTTCCTCACATCGCATTTCCAGTATCTGGACGTGCCGCTGATCGGCAAGGTGCCGGCCGCAAGCGCGCTTCTCTTCGATCTCGGCGTTTTCCTGCTGGTCGTCGGCTCCACGGTTCTGATCCTCGTCGCCCTTGCGCACCAGTCGCTGCGCATCAACCGCCTGCGCGCACTCGATGCCGACAAGGCAAAGGGGGATTGATGGAACTCATCTTGTCCATTGCGATTGGCGTGATGACGTCCTGCGGTGTGTGGCTCATCCTGCGTCCGCGCACCTATCAAGTCATCATCGGATTGTCGCTGTTGTCCTATGCAGTCAACCTCTTCATCTTCGGCGTCGGCGGCGTGAAGACGAATGTGCCGCCGCTGCTTGGCGACGGCACCGCGACGCATGCTCTGGCGGACCCCGTGCCGCAAGCCCTGGTATTGACGGCGATCGTCATCGGTTTTGCGACCACGGCTCTGTTTCTCGTCGTGCTGCTTGCCTCGCGCGGCCTGACCGGCACGGACCATGTCGATGGAAGGAGCGATCGGAAATGACAGGCTGGTCGCACCACCTCATCGTCGCGCCGATCCTGGTTCCGCTTGTTGCCGGGGCGCTGCTCGTGTTCATCGATGAGCGCTCGCGGACGCTGAAGGCGCTCATCAGCCTGGCCGCCACGGTCCTGCTGGTGGTCATTGCGCTTGCGCTCTTCCGCGCGGAAGGCGGCTCGGTGGGCCAGGAGCATGCCTATCTGCTTGGAAACTGGAGCGCGCCCTTCGGCATCGTGCTCGTGCTCGATGGGCTTTCGGCGCTCATGCTGCTGCTGACATCCATCGTTGCCGTTGCCGCGCTGATATTCTCGCTGGCGCGCTGGCATGCGGTCGGCGCACATTTTCACACCATGTTCCAGCTGCTGCTGATGGGCGTGAACGGCGCATTCCTGACCGGTGATCTCTTCAATCTCTTCGTCTTCTTCGAAATCATGCTGGCGGCATCCTACGGCCTCCTGCTGCACGGCTCCGGCCCGCTCCGCGTCAAGGCCGGCATGCATTATATCGCCGTCAACCTCGCGGCCGCGCTGCTCTTTCTTATCGGCGTCAGCCTGATCTATGGGACGGCGGGGACGCTCAACATGGCGGATCTGGCCGTGCGCATCCCGGAAATGTCGGCAGATCGCCGCATGCTGATGCAGGCCGGCGCCGGCGTGCTCGGCATCGCGTTCCTCATCAAGGCCGGCATGTGGCCGCTCTGCTTCTGGCTGCCGACGGCCTATAGCGCCGCTTCGGCGCCGGTCGCCGGCATATTCGCCATTCTTAGCAAGCTCGGCATCTATGTCATTTTGCGGCTGACCATGCTTCTGTTCAGCGCCGGCCCGTCCGCCGGCTTCGGTGCGACCGTGCTTCTTTATGGCGGCATGGCAACGCTGATCTTCGGAACGGTCGGCGTTCTGGCATCGCAGGCGCTAGGCCGCCTGGCTGGTTTCTCGGTGCTCGTCTCGTCCGGTACGCTGCTGATGGTGATCGGCATTAATGACGGATCGATATCGGCCGGCGCCTTGATGTATCTTGTCAGTTCGACGCTAACGATCAGCGCCTTCTTCATGCTGATCGAACTCGTGGAGCGCGGACAGGATGCCGGCGCCAGCGTTCTTGCCGTCACGATGGAGGCCTATGGCGATGCCGAGGAGACGGAGCCGACGGAAGGTGATGGCGTGACCATGCCCGGTACCATGGCGATGCTCGGCATCTGCTTTGCCGCCTGCGGCATCCTGCTTGCCGGCCTGCCGCCGCTTTCCGGCTTCGTCGCCAAGTTCGCCATGCTCTCGGCCATGATGGGAACCGGCGCGATCGGCATTCCGCCAAGTGCTGCCGTATGGACCCTGATCCTGCTCGTTATCCTCTCTGGCATTGCCGCCCTGATCTCCATGACGCGCGCCGGCATACGCACATTCTGGAGCTCGCTTGAGGGCACTGTTCCTCGCGTGCTTATCATCGAGATATTGCCTGTCATGGGTCTGCTGGCCTTGACGCTGGCCCTGACCATCTGGGCCGGTCCCGTCATGCAGTATATGGATGCGACCATCCGCACGCTCAGCGATCCCAGTGTCTATGTCGATGCCGTCCGCAATGCGGTGGTTGCGCCGGCAACGGCCGCAGTTGAAGCAAGCAAGGCGGGAGGCCTGTGATGCTGCCTTATCCGCTGCTGGCGCTGAGCTTGATCCTGATGTGGCTGTTGCTGAACGGCTTCACGCTTGGTCAACTCATACTCGGCATCATCGTCGCCGTTTTCGCCTCCTGGGGCATGGCGTCGCTGCGGCCCGAAAAGCCGCGGTTGCGGAAGTGGTATCTGTTGCCCAAGTTGTTTTTCCGGGTCGTTTTCGACGTCGCGAAATCGAATCTACAGGTCGCCTGGATCATTTTGAGAGGTCGTTCTCGCAAGACAAATCCGGGCTTCGTTGTCCTGGAACTTAGAGTGCGGGATCAGATCTCGGTAGCGCTGCTGGCGGTCATTCTGACGAGTACGCCGGGTTCTGCATGGTTGGAATACGATTCCAACGACAATACCGTGCTGCTGCATGTTCTTGATCTCGAGAATGAGGCGCAATGGCGCGACATGGTCGCCAATCGATACGAAACCCTGCTGATGGAGATTTTCGCATGAGTGCCATGATCATCCACGTATCCGTCGCGGCCGCGCAGCTGATGATCGTGGCGGCGATGGCGATCGCTTCCATTCGCATGTTTCGCGGGCCGCGCGCGCAGGATCGCATCATTGCTCTCGATACGCTCTATGTGAACGCTATGCTGCTTTTGTTGACCTTCGGTATCGGCACCGGGCGTGTCGTCTATTTCGAGGCGGCGCTCGTCATCGGCATGCTCGGCTTTGTCGCAACCGTTGCCCTTGCGAAATTCCTGATGCGCGGGGAGGTGATCGAATGAGTCAGCCGTTTGAAAACCTACCCCTATGGGCTGCGATCCCTGTTGGGGGACTGCTCCTTATCGGTGCCTTTCTCACCCTGGTCGGTGCGATCGGCTTCCTGAAGCTTGGAACATTCTACGAGCGCATCCATGCGCCGACATTGGGAACGAGCGGCGGCATCGGCGCAATCATGATCGCCTCGATGATCTTCTTCTCGATCTCGACACGGTCGCTGGTCATCCATGAGCTGCTGATCGGCGTCTTCGTAACGGTCACGACACCAGTCACTTTCATGCTGCTTGCCCGCGCGGCCTTGCATCGCGATCGTGCCGAGCAGAACAGCAATGTCCCGCCCAAGCAATCGCCTGAAGGGAAATCGGGCGAAGGACACTCGTCGTAGTCACCTGATCCTTCCTTCATGTGTCGGAGGCCCGAAGGAAAGCCTTCAAGGCCCGAGATGTGTGCCTCCCTTTTCAAGCATATAGCAACATTGGATGATGGTTTCGCGGCGCGAGCGCGAGAAAAGCTCCCTGCTGCCGATCCGTGTGAAGCCGAGTTTCGTCAGCACGCGTCCCGATGCGGGATTGTCGGATGCGTGGCCGGATTCGAGCCCTGTCAGGCCGACTTCATGGAAGACGAAACCGATCAGCGCTTGTGCCGCCTCGAAGGCATAGGCTTTGCCCCAAGCCGATTTCTCCAGCCAATAGCCCAGGCTGCCCTCGGCGCCGCTAATGCCGTCGACATCGACGACACCGATCATTCTCCCCGCTTGCTCGATGGCGAAGCGGTAGGCCGTGCCGTCGATCCATTCTTGCCCGTGACTGGAAAACCAGCTTTCGATATCTTGCCGGCTTGGCGGGTGGGTGGCATTGCTCAGCATGCGCGTCACATTCCAATCGCTCTGGATTTCGAACGCGCGTTCGGCGTCAGCCGTTGATGTTGGACGCAGCAGGAGACGGGCAGTCTGAATGAATGAGCGGGGGATCGATCTTGCGGTCATCATATATGCCTTGCTGGTTGGGAGCCGTCCGTGGCAGGCCTCCAATGGTCACTTTGGACCATTATCGATGCATCGCCGATCGCGCGTTCGATCTAGCTGCATATTCTTTAGCGGACGCCCATATATTGCCGCAATGCGTGCGCAAAAGCGCCGCCTCTTGCGGGCACGGCCTGCAGGATTGCGGGACCGGCCGTGAAAGCGTTCCGTTTACGAGGGGCGAACCCCCTTTCGCGGTCCGGTCCTATCTTCCCGGCGATCGTCAGCCACTGCATCTAAAAACTCGGAGGCGTGCAGGCGCTGATGACCTCGCAAGCAACCGGGCCGACGCAGCGGAAGCGATGCGGCCGGCGGCTTTCGAAGTAATAGGCGTCGCCCGGCCCCAGAATGCGTCGCTCGTCGTCAACGGTTACCTCCAGGCGACCGGACAGGACGATGCCGCCTTCCTCTCCTTCATGTACCAGCGGCACCTTGCCGGTGTCAGCGCCCGGCTGATAGCACTCCTTCAGGATCTGCAGGCTGCGGCCGAAGAGGTTTTCGCCGATCTGGCGATAGGAAATCGGGCCTTTGCCGATTTCGACCAATTCCTCGGCCGCATAGAAGGCCTTCTTCGGCGCTTCCGGCTCGAAGGCGAAGAATTCCGCAAGCCCGATCGGGATGCCGTCGAGAATACGCTTCAGCGCGCCGACCGACGGATTGGCCGAGTTGGATTCGATCAAGGAGATTGTCGAATTGGTTACGCCGGCGCGCTTGGCAAGCTCGCGCTGGGAAAGGTTACGCGCCAGACGCAGATGACGCAGGCGATTGCCGATATCGACGGACATCACGACCTCGGGTTTCAGATGTTCGAAATATCGAAAACATTCCATGCCTATGAAATAAAATCAATGGTTTAAAGGCAGAGAGAAAAGGACTTGTTCGGAACAGGAAAATCGCTGATGTCAGGACAGCGCAATGGAGGCGACAATGGATAAGATCAGTCATCCCAATACCCCTGTTCTCGACAATTTCTGGATGCCGTTCACGGCAAACCGACAGTTCAAGGCAGCACCCCGCCTGCTCGCGGCGGCCGACGGCATGTATTACACCGATGTCGACGGCAACAAGGTGCTCGATGGGACGGCGGGCCTCTGGTGCGTCAACGCCGGCCACGGCCGCAAAAAGATCGCACAGGCAGTCGAACGCCAGCTTTCCACCATGGATTTTGCCCCGACTTTCCAGATGGGCCATCCGATCGCCTTCGATTTTGCCGCAAAGCTTGCCGCACATGCGCCCGGCGGCCCGGAAGCCGGGCTCGACCGTGTGTTCTTCACCGGTTCGGGCTCCGAATCTGTCGATACCGCGCTCAAGATCGCCATCGCCTATCAGCGTGCGATCGGGCAGGGCACGCGCACGCGCATCATCGGCCGCGAAAAGGGCTATCACGGCGTCGGCTTCGGCGGCATCTCCGTCGGCGGTCTCGTCAACAACCGTCGCGTCTTCCCGCAGATCCCCGCCGATCATATGCGCCACACGCTCGACATCGAGCGCAACGCCTTCAGTAAGGGGCTTCCGGCCCATGGCATCGAGCTTGCCGAAGATCTGGAGCGGCTGGTCGCGCTGCATGGCGCTGAAACGATCGCCGCCGTCATCGTCGAGCCGATGTCGGGCTCCGCCGGCGTCATCCTGCCGCCGAAGGGATATCTGGAGCGGTTGCGGGCGATTGCCGACAAGTATGGCATCCTGTTGATTTTCGATGAAGTGATCACCGGCTTCGGCCGTTTGGGTACGCCGTTTGCGACGGAGTATTTCGGTGTCGTTCCCGATTTCGTTACGACGGCGAAAGGCATCACCAATGGCACGATCCCGATGGGCGCGGTCTTTGCCAGCCGTAAGGTCTATGATGGCCTGATGACTGGCCCGGAAAACCAGATCGAACTTTTCCACGGCTATACCTATTCGGGGCATCCGGTCGCCTGTGCCGCCGGTCTCGCGACCATGGAAATCTACGAGGAGGAAGGTCTGCTGACGCGCGCAAGCGAGCTGGCGGACGAATGGCAAAATGCGCTGCATTCGCTGAAAGGCCTGCCGCATGTGGTCGATATCCGCAATCTCGGCCTCGTCGGCGCCGTGGAACTCGCGCCGCGCGACGGCGCTCCTGGCACACGCGCCTACGACGTCTTCGTCGATTGCTTCCAGAAAGGCCTGCTGATCCGCGTAACCGGCGACATTATCGCGCTCTCGCCGCCGCTCATCATTGAGCGCGAACAGATCGAGACGATCGTCTCCATGCTTGGTGATGCGCTGAAGCGGGTGGCCTGATAATCCATTGCCCTGGCCGGTGCGGATAATGCGCGCCGGCCAGGGATCATGGTGCCGTTCGTGCAGGCGTGGGCGAGATGGAGGCGATCCTGCAGGCTGCCGACATCGGCAACGACAAGACCATCTCGCATCGAAGATGTGGGCACAAGGCAATGAAAAGCTCAGTCGCAACGATGCTCGTCCTCGATCCCAATAAGGCGGTGCAAGGACGAGCAAGAGCGGCAAATAACGCAGCCGCGGGGTCCAATTATCAACAATAATAACGGATGATGTTGCCATTATACATCTATCCTTTACATTTGTGCGGGCATCCATGTGGAGGAGCTCCGTCATTGCTTCATGAGCAACGGCGGCTTGGCAAGGAACGCTAACCTGAAGAGGGCAGACTAATGGCAAACTTTCTCGATAAATGGTCTTCGAAGAAGGCTGATAAGCCGAAGGCTGGTGCGCGGAATGTTGTTGATACTTTTCGTGCACGAGTAGCGGAACAGAAGGCGTATCTGGAGGAGTACGAGCGCGATAGTTCCGGCTTCAAGAAGTGGCGCTCCACTTGGTTCCAGCGTGTCCCTGGCGGTTTTGGCGTGACGGTCGGTCGTGACTCCATCAATGCTGGCCATGGACTGAGCTATGTGGTCGTCGACGCGGTTAAGGACGTCGCGGAGTTTCTCGACGATCTTGCTTATCATGCGGAAAATGATGTCGGCTTCCAGCAGGCACTTGAGAAGAACCGCCAGCGTCGCGTTGCACTTCTGAACGCGGCAAAGACGGGTGGCAGAGCAGTTGCCTCGAAGGGCAAGGCCAAGCCTGCAGCGGCAAAGCCAGCTTCTAAGCCTGCCGCAAGCAAGTCTGCACCGAAGGCCACTCGGGCAAAGGCTGCTCCCGCAGCTGCCGCGTCAGCCGTTGCAGAAACGGCAAAGCCGAAGCGCGCTCGCAAGGCAAAGGCTGCAAGCGCTGCTGAATAAGATGACGAAGCTCGCTTCGAGCGAGCTTTGATCCTGCAGCTATCGATTGGCTTCGAAGCTTCCTGTTCGCTCTGTGATCAAGCAGGAAGCTTCGAATTGTTCGGACAGCCGCTGAACCATCGTATCGTTCCTTATGTAGGGAACGGATAGTGATATAGCGAAGGCGAGCAACGTCATTCAAAGCAGTCGATGTAAACACTGCAATCTATCTTCATGTCTGAAACCTACTCTTATCGTCGAACAACGGTGACTGCGCCTTCGAACGTGCAATTGCGATGCATTGCTTTCGACAGTGTCCGGTCGCTCCATGGGGGTTTCCTCTTGTTTACGCACTCGGTGACGGACCGTTTCGCTGCGAAAGACGCGATTGACCTGGCGATGACCGAGGCTTACCGCCTGTGCCGAGTTCCTCGGCGGACATGATCTTGCGCGGGTTTCGTGCCGCAAGATCGAGCGTGCGCTGAACACGATCCGATTTCGGTTCCAGTTCCAGAAGGTCGAGAATCGTGCCTGTCCGCCGGCAGGTCGTCATATCTGATGTATCCGTGGTGGGGCCAAAGGCGAGCTGGCGACGATCTCGGCGCTCGAAAATGTTGAATTGCAAAAGGTTTATGAGGATGCGCGGCAAGCTCTCTGGCCGCATAACGTTACCAGGCAAACGGAAGCGACAGCGCAGCGGATGGAATGACCGGCATTCAAATCAGGAGTGCCGGTCATTCAAAAGCCATAAAACTGAAGAGGCTCGGGAATGCAGGACGGGTCGACATGATCCGGACAGCCGCTTGATATTTTCGTTGGCGCCACTCGTGCGCCATGCCCATCCCGCCGCCGGCGGGTTCAATCACAGGACCTGATGAGAAGGTTCGCCGCGACCAAAGCAGATCTGCGAGGTTCAATGCGATGTATTCCATCCAAGACCGCATTCCCGTTTCCATCGTTATCGCGAACTACAACTACGCGCATTTTTTGAGACGCAGCATCGATAGCGCGTTGGAGCAGGACTACGACAATGCCGAAGTCATCGTTGTCGATGATGCATCGACAGATGCAACAGCCGATGTCATTGCCTCTTATGACTCACGAATTAAGACATGCATGAGAGAAGTGAATGGCGGACACGCGGCAGCATTCAACACAGGCTTCGCATCCAGTCGCGGCAAGATCGTGCTGTTTCTCGATGCGGATGACTATCTCTATCCGAATGCGGTGTCGGAGGTCGTCGAAGCTTGGGAAGAGAAGACTGCTCAGATGCAGTTCAGACTGCATATCGTCGATGAGTATATGCAGGTGAAGGATGTGTTTCCACCGGCGGAACTACCCTTCGATTCCGGCGATGTCACCCCGGAGCTGTTGCGAAAGGGGCGTTACCAGACGACCGTTACGAGCGGCCTGGCATTCCACCGCTCGGTTCTCGACAGGGTGATGCCCGTTCCGGAGCGGGAGTTTCGACAAGGCGCCGACGGGTATCTGGCGACGGTTGCGCCTCTTCACGGGGAGGTAACATCCATCGATGACTGCCTCGGCGCCTACCGTATTCACGGTGCCAATCATTCCGTCTTTGCAGAAAGGCTTGGTCAGCGCGCGCGCTGGCGCATACAGCATGATTTTCGCCGGCTGGAGGCCTTGTCGGATCAGGCAACGGAGATCGGCCTGCAAGTACCTCAGGATGCGGCTCTGCGCGATCCGGTGCATTTGGAGGAGCGTCTCGCATCTCTCTGCATCGACAGGGAGCGACATCCCGTTGCCGACGATTCCCGGCTCTCTCTCGCTGCCGCCGGAGCGGTCGCCAGCCTGAAGATGAACGCATCCAGAAAGCGCCGCGCGATGCTGGCCGCCTGGTTTCTTTCCGTCGGCGTCCTTCCTCGCCACATGGCAAAAGCAATTCTCTCATGGAAGCTCGTTGCCTCGTCGAGGCCTCGGTTCCTCTTGCGCCTGTCGAAGACGATCCGACACGCCGTGAGGTAGGGCGAATTCAGTTACGCGAATGATCAAGCGGCCCTAATCGGGCATGCCTGATTTGCGCGAAGCCCCCATCAATGCGTCGACCACGCCTTGATGCCTAATATTCCGGTCGAAGCGGCTATCGGTCGCCAGTTGCATCAATCCCGCGAAGGCATCCTTGGCCGAAGGTCTTTTACCTTCTCCGCGAAGATAGGCAGCCAATCGGCGGTAGTTTGCATTCGTCTTGATTTCGAGCGGGTTGCCCGCGCCGATTTTCTTCAGGGGCCACCACGACCAGCCGATGCCGTTCCTCTCCTGCAGCGCTACGGCATGCGCGTACCAGTCGTTGTTGTTCTCACCGGATTCGCCGTCCCATAGCGGCATGTCATATTGCGCGCGTAGCTTCAGGAACGGTTCGATCGATTCCTGCGTCGTCGGTGTCCAGTATTTGTGAAAGCTGAGCGCCGTGTTGCGATCCTCGATCGGCAGCACGCCGGCATAATTGTTGCCCCAGCAATTGCCTTCGATGATCAGCATGTGGTTGGTGTCGATCGCGCGGATGGCGCGAATGGTGCGCACATAGATGTCGCGCAATGGCCGGTTTTCGGTTTCGCGGCAGCCGCCCTTGTTGTCCTTGTCCTGGAAGTTCCAATTCGGTTCGTTGAGCAGATCGTAACCCGCGATCGTCGGTTCATCCTTGTAGCGACGCGCGATTTCACTCCAGAGGGTGATCATTGTCGCCTGGTTTTCGCTGCTGTCCCATAGCGATGGCTTGTCCGGATCACGGTCCGAGATGGCGATGTCATGCCCCTGACCACCGGGCGCCGCATGCAAATCGAGGATCAGATACATATCGTTGGCCTTCAGCCAGCCGATCAGCGCATCGACACGCCGAAAGCCTTCTTCGTTCCAAACGATATGTCTTGAACCATCCTTGCCGGGTCTGTCCTTGATGAACAATTTCCAATGCATCGGCAGGCGCGCGCTATTGAAGCCCCATCCGGCCATCGCGTCGATATCGGCTTTCGTTACGCCGTTGTCGCGCCAGGATTGGTAGAACTGTTCGGTCCTTTCCTGGCCGATGAGCTTGGAAATGCGGTGGCGAATGATGTGCTGCGCCTTCAGATTGGAAAGGCCCATCATATAGCCTTCCTGCACCATCCATCCTCCAAGGCCGAGACCGCGCAGAAGCAGCTGATGACCCTTGCCATCAACGATTTGCTGATGATCGGCGCGGACGAATCCCTCTGCATGTGCCCGCGGCGCAAATGCACCCAGGCAGATGACGGACAGACTGGTGAGCAACAGCAGAAAATGCCTCATGAACCCTCAACTCGCCCGAAACTTTGACGCCATGTGGGCATGATATAGCGCGCGCGATTAAAATCTCGCGACGAAATCTACGCCGGCCGGTCCAGCGGCGCACCGAAAATGATCTGCTGATAGGCGGCAAGCAGGGCAGGCTCCTCGATAGACCCGTGATGATGAAGCTGCCGCCAGGAGCCGTCGATCTTGGTGAACCAGCGCGTCGTGCGAATGCGAAGTTCGGTGCTCCCATCGGCTGTGACGCAGCTACCTTTTTCCCGCCCGACGAATAGATGCCAATCACCGCCGCCCTGGCTGGTAAAATCATGGAATGCGACCTGGACCTTCGCCTTCCCGGCAAACAGCTTCTGATAACCGTCGCGGATCGACGGCCATCCGCGCCTGATGCCTCCGATCGGATTGTCCATGCTTGGCTTGTCGCCATCGGCCCAATTGGCGGCCAAGGCATCCAGGTCGCCGGCATTGAAGGCGCAATAGAAGCCGATGAGTGCATCGAGGGCGCCGCCATCGCCCACCATGTCTTCGCTGCCGGTGATTTCAGTCAAAAGCTTTGCCATGTCTTATCCTCCTATTATTATGCATCATGATCCTGAGGAATGCCGACGAACGCTGCGACGGCGAGGTCGATCGTCAACGCCAGGACCATGGCGCCGGTTCCGATGAAGAAGAGCACGTAGTAGTTTCCGCCGGTTCGGGCGAAGACGAAGGAAAGTCCGTAAGCCGTAGCCGCCTGGAACAGGGCAAAGAATACGGTTGCGAGGCTCCAGGCGACCTTTTGCTGCGCCGGATGGTGCGGCAGCAATTCCGCGATCCTGCCGAGCATCAAGGGAACCGTGCCGGTCACGAATGCGCCGACGATCAGGCTCGAGGCGATGAGCCAGGCCTGTCCGAGATCAAGGGCGGGAATGACGACGGCGAAGGCTTCAAGCAGAAAGGCAAACCGCAGCGCTGCGGCAAAACCGGTGCGGTCCGCGAGATGGCCGGCAAGGATCGGGCCGATGGTTGCACCGAGGCCGAACAGCACCCAATATTCGGCGCCGACCTGGAGGCCATATCCCAATCCGCGAGCAACGAAATCCACGAGGAAGATCATGTGCGGAACCCAGCCGGCGGCATTCAGCGCATATTCGATATAGAGAGCGCGCAGAGTCCAGCGCTTCGGCACATGCGTGGCATGGTGGGGCTGTGCGGAATGGCTGGCGACGTCGCGCGGCCATCCGGTCCAGGCAATGATCGTCAAGAGCAGCGACAGGACGCCGAGACCGAGCCATGTCTCACGCAACCCCTGTTGCAACAATAGCGGAACCAGCGTGCCCGACAGGGCAACCCCAGCACCGATGCCCATGAAGATCACGCCGCTGGCAAGCCCGCGGCGGGAGGGTGCGACGAGCGGCAGGACGTTCGGCGCTGCCAGAACCATCAGGGCGCCGCCGGCAAGACCGGCCGCGAAGCGCCATGCGAAGAACCATGGAAAGCTGATAGGAAAGGCACAGGCAAAGAAGGCTGCGGTTGCGGCAAGCATCATGATCCTGAGTGTCAGGACAGTGGAAATACGTGCCGCCACCGGGCGGCCGAGCAAGGCGCCGACCAGATAGCCGGAGAGATTTGCAGCGCCAAGATAGGCAGCCGCCGACGCTTCGAACCAATGGGCATCGACGATAGCGGGCAGGAGCGGCGTATAGGCGAAGCGGGCGAGCCCGATGCCGATCAAGCAGGCGCAGAATGCCGACAGTATGGCGCGCCATGCCATCCGGGCATCCTGATGGTTCCGTTCGGTTTCATGTGTCGTCGCGTCAGTCATGGATATTCTCTCAAGCTTTTTGGTGCTTGAGAGAATACGCCTTGGCGTATATCATAAAAATTGAATAATTATGAGAAGAGTTATCTCTAAAGGAGATAAGTAAATGGATGTGGCCGATCTTAGGGTTTTCGAAGCCGTATCGCGACACGGCAGCATGAACCGGGCGGCGCAGGAGCTGCATACGGTACAATCGAACGTGACCGCGCGCATCCGGGCCTTGGAAGAAGAACTGGGTGTCAGCCTATTTCAGCGGCATGCGAGAGGCGTGTCGACCACACCGGCGGGGCAGCGCATCTTGCCGTTCGTCGGCCGCATCACCAAGCTTCTGGCCGAAGCGCGCACTGCGGCGCGGGACGACGGCTCGCCGGGCGGAACGCTCGCAATCGGCGGCTTGGAGACAACCACGGCGTTGCGATTGTCGCCGCTCTTGGGCCAATTTGCCAAGACCTATCCGCAGGTACGCCTCGTCGTCACGACAGGCACGACCCGCAGGCTGATTGACGATGTCGTTACCTGCAAGGTCGAGGGGGCATTCGTGGCGGGGCCTGTCAGCCATCCCGATCTCGATCACGAGACGGTCTTTCGCGAAGAGCTCGTTCTTGTCACCTCACCTGCGATTCGTGCGATGGATGATTTGGCGGGTATTGCCGATCTGAAGACCATCGTCTTCCAGATCGGATGTTCCTATCGGCAGCGGCTGGAGTCGCTTCTGGCCGATATGGGCATCGTCACGTCGAAACCGCTGGAATTCGGCTCCCTCGACACGATCATCAGCTGCGTGTCGGCCGGTGTCGGCGTCACGCTGCTGCCAAGGGGCGTCGTTGCGGCGGCCCATCAGGATGGCCGGGTCGCGATCCACGAGCTTCCGCCGGAGCGGTCGCGGGTGGATACGCTCTTCGTGCGCCGTTCGGATGCCTATACATCCAGTGCCATGACCGCGTTTCTGGACATGGTGCGCTCAACTTATTCCGCTTAGCTGGAAGCCATGATCTCCTGCCAGGCGCCGTAGGCGGAAAGCACTGTTTCCATCTGCGCGGTATGACCGGCGACAAAGGCCTCGCCGTAGATTGTCTCGTCCGGATATTCGGTGATCAAGGTCATCGGCACCGTGTGGCGATCGTCGATATTGGCAAGGCAGGGGAAACCGTTGATGATGCGGAAGCCGGTTTCGCCGGCATGAATTTCGTAAAGCGCGATCTGGCTGTCATTGTAGTCGAGCAGCCCCGGAATGGTGCCGAGGTGCTTGGTGACCTTATCCAGAAGCCGCTCCGCCTGAGCTTCCCAACCGGCATGATAGCGGGCGATCAGGAAGAAACCCTTCGGCAGCGTCCACATCGCGAAGTTGCGGGGAACGTAGCCTGAAAGCGGGCGTGTCCATTCATGCGCCGGGTAGCCGTGCAGGTTGACATGCAGTTGCGCGCCGCTCAGTGCCTCCGCCTCGAAGCGGATTTTTTTCTCGTAGAGATATGGGCCGGCATTGTCTTCGGTGCGGTATTCGAGATCGTCGCCGAGCGCGGTATAGCGGGCGGCGTGATACATGTGGCGCGGGCTATCCTTGCGCAGGCGTTGGTGCAGTGCATAGCCGTCCGGATTTTCCAGCGGCGAGATGGTGAAATGCGCGCCCTCGACCGTGGCAAGCCGTTTTGCCGCACGCAGGGCGCCCGCGCCGCCCGTGGTCTCATTGGCGTGCTGCCCGCCGCTGATCATCACAGCTGCATCGCGACCCTTGATATAGCGTGCGCTGACGGCTCTGCCGGAGCGGCTAACAGCCTCGAACGCTTCGCCGCCGATCCTGCCGAGCTCGGCTTCGATCTGCTGCGCGGCCAGAGGTTCCGCCGCCGTCTCGAGCTGCTGCTCTGCTCCGTCCCAGAAACGAGAGGTCAGCGGCTGTGTTTCCACCTTCACGGAGATGTCGCCGGAAGACTGCAGGATCTGCGGAACGATCTGCCCCGGCTTCAGCCCACGGTCGCCCAGCGGCCGGCCGGATTTCTTCTGGAAGAATTCGAGCAGCGAGAAATAGAAGTCCTCGTGCAGCGCTTCCCGCAGACTCATGACTTCGTCGCCCACTGGCAAGGCCTCATCTGTCGCCGGCAAGGAGACCCGGATATTCAGCTCTTCGAAATAGGGCTCGCTTGCGCCCCAATCGAAGTGAGTAATCGCGGCAATGGTCTCTTCAAAGAGCTCTTCATAGTCCGTAACCAGCCTTTCGCCCGTCTCATTGCCGTCGCGCACCAACCAGCCGGTCGGAGAAACGCTCGTTTCACCTGCGGCATCGATATGGACGCGGTTGGGCACCAGCACCTTCAATTGGCGCTCTTCGCCGGCATTGGTCTTCAGTAGAACGTCATAGTGAAAGTCACTATCGGCTCTCGCGACGAGGGCGATCTTTCGATTGCCGACCATCGCGGCAAGCGGATAGGCTTCAAGCCGGAAGCGATTGTCAGGCGCATTGGGATGCACAGGGTAGCGGATCTCGATCGCGTCCACGCCTTGCAGGTCGATGTCTTCGATAAAGGCATTCACCAGTGGCTTGTAAGCGCTGCGGATGCGCGTCTTTATGCCCTTTTCCGCGAGCTTGCGTTCGGCCTGCTGGCGGCTTTCCCTGTCATCAAAGATCCAGGCCTCGAAATTCTGGCCAGCCTTGGCATCCGCGACGAGCCGCGAGAGCGTACGCTCGAAGCTTTTTTCGAAAATCATCGTCATGATGTCTTACCTTGTCGTTCTGCCTGTCGGGTCGAGGCTGTCGCGCAGCCAGTCGCCGAGGAGATTGAGGCCGAGCACGGTCAGAAGGATCGCGAGGCCGGGGAAGAGGCTGACCCACCAGGCCGTCTGCAGATAGGTGCGGCCATCGGCGAGCATGCCGCCCCAACTCGGAATGGTCGGGTCGACGCCCAAGCCGAGGAAGGTGAGACTGCTTTCAAGCAGGATATTGTTGGCGATGTTCAGCGTCATCAGCACAATCACTGGCCCTACGAGGTTCGGCAGCAGATGCTGGAAGATGATGCGCCAGTCTTTGACGCCGATCGCGCGCGCCGACAGGATGAACTCCCGTTCGCGCAGGCTGAGCACCGAGCCGCGCACTAGACGGGCATATTGCACCCATTGCGATACGATCAGCAGGATGATGGTGTTGGTGAGGCTGCCGCCGACGATGGCGATGAAGGTGATCGCCAGGAGAATGAAGGGCATCGCAAGCTGGATATCGGCGAAGCGCATGAGGATCATATCCCAGATGCCGCGATAGTAGCCCGCGGCAAGTCCCACAAGCACGCCGAGGACCACGCCGCCGATCACGGAAGTGAGCCCGACGGTCAGCGATATCTTCCCACCCGCAACGACGCGGGCCAGCACATCGCGTCCAAGCGGATCGGTGCCGAAGGGATGGGTGAGGCTGGCAAAGGGCCTGGCAAGCCTTGCCATCAGGTCGATCTTTTCCGCCCCGCCAGGAAAGAGGACATCGGAGAGAAGAACGGCAAGGCAGATGACGACCGTAAGTAATGCGCCGAATATGAATTCGAAGTTTAGGAAGCGCGAACGGCGTGAGATCGTGGCGGCCATCGGCGTTACTCCGTGCGGATGCGGGGATCGACGAGCCCGTAGGCGATGTCGACGAGAAGATTGACGCCGACGATGAAGAGCGCCAGCACGGTGATCACGCCCTGCAATACCGGGTAGTCGCGGGCGCCGACAGCATCGAATGCGAGAGTTCCGAGACCGGGCCAGTTGAAGACGCGCTCGATGACGACGATGCCGCCGAGCAAACCGCCGAACTGGATGCCGAAATAGGTGATGAGCGGTATCGCGCAATTGCGCAGGGCATGCTTGTAGAGCACCTTGCTTTCGCTGAGGCCCTTGGCGCGTGCAACCATGATGTATTGCGATTGCAGCGTCTCGAGCATGGCGGTGCGCACCAAACGCACATTCGTGGCCGTCAGGATCACGCCCATCGTCACGGCCGGCATGATGTAGCTCGAAATCCCGACCATGCCGCTTGGCGGCAGCCAGCCGAGCGTAACCGAAAACAAGAGGACCAGCATCAGGGCCAGCCAGAAGTTCGGGAAGGAAAGGCCAAGCAGCGAGAGGACACGGATGATCTGGTCCGCCGTCTTGCCGCGCGCCGTCGCCGCCTTGATCCCGAGCGGGATGGACAGCGCGATCGACACGACCATGGAAATGAAGGCAAGCAGCAGCGTCGCCGGCAGGGCATTGGCAATCAGCTGAGACACCGGCGTGCCGCCGGTGAAGCTGCGGCCGAAGTCCAGCGTCAGCAGCCCCTTCAGGAAGGTGAAATATTGCACGAGGAAGGGCTGATTCGTGCCGAGGGCGGCGCGAATGCGCGCAAGATCGTCTTCCGTCATGCTGCCGCCGCCCTGAAACATCATCAGAGCAGGGTCGCCCGTCAGGCGAATGGCGAATGAGACGAGAAGGGTGATCGCGATCACGACGAAAATCGCCTGCAGCAATCGCTTGATGAGAAAACCGGCCACGTTCGTACCCCAAGAGCTTTCGGACGACGCCGCCGGCCAAGCCGGCGGCGTCCTGTTTAACGACTATTCGACGGTGACTTCGTTCAGCTTGATGCGGGTATCGGGCGCGGGCACGAAGCCCTTGACTCGCTTGCTGACGCCATAGATCGCATTGCTGTTGTAGAGCGGCAATTCGAGCGCCTTGTCGGCGACGTACTTGCCGATATCCTTCAGCACCTTCTGGCGCTCGGCGCGATCGGTGAGCGGGCGCTGCGATTCCAGCAGCTTGTCGAGAGCGGCATCCTTTTCATACGGATTCCACTTTTCGCCGGAGTGGTACATCGAATAGGCGGTGTTGTCGTAGTCGAAGGTCCAGCCGCCCCATTTCTGCTGGAACATCGCGCCGGTCTTGCCCTGCGGGATGATGTCGTTCAGCAGGACGTTGGTTTCATAAGGTTTGATGGTCGCCGTCAGGCCGGCCATCTGCAGGTAGCTTGCAACGACCTGGGCTACTTCGTTCATGGTCGCGTCGTTGCCGCGGATGTCGATCTGGATTGCGGCACCCGGCTTCACGCCGGCTTCGGCGAGCAGCTTCTTGGCACCTGCCGGATCATAGGGGAGCGGCTTCAGGTCGGGATCGTAGCCGAAGGACAGCGAGTTCTGGAAGCTGACGATCTCGGTTCCCTGGCCTGCGAGGATCGACTTGACGATCGTGTTGCGGTCGACGGCCATGATGATGGCCTTGCGCACGCGCGGATCGGCCGTAATGCCGTCGCGGGTGTTGAAGCGCAGCGCGTCGACCGTCGGGCCGGGAACGCTGGCGATTTCCAGCTTGGAATCGCCCTGGATGACCGGCAGCATGCCGATCGGGATGGTCGGCGGGATAACGAGATCGACACGGCCGGCCTGAAGCTCGGCAACTGCAGTTGCCGGCTCGCTGATGAAGCGGTATTCAAGCTCGGAGAGTTTCGGTGCGCCGCCCCAGTAATCCGGATTGGCTTCGAGCTTGATGTTCACCTTCGGCGTATAAGAAACGAACTTGAAGGCACCGGTGCCGACCGGGTTGAGATTGAAATAATCCTCGCCCTTTTCCTTGATGTATTTCGGCGGAACGATCATCGCGCCATAGCCGGCAAGCTTCGTCAAAAGCACCGGATCGGGCGTCTTCAGTTTCATGTCGACCGTGTAATCGTCGATGATATCGACGCTTTCGATCGCCGTGTAGTTCGAACGCTGTGGTCCCTTGGCGCCCTGTTCGCCCAGCAGGCGATCGAAGGTGAATTTCACCGCTTCGGCATTGAAGGGCTCGCCATCATGGAACTTGACGTCGTGTCGCAGCTTGAAGCGGATGCGCTTGCCCTGATCCAGCTCTTCCCAGGATTCGGCGAGACCTGGCCCCAGCTTGAGGTCCGGTCCGCGATAGGTGAGCCCGTCGAAGATATTGGTCGAGACGGCCGCCCATGCCACGAGGAACGTATCGATCGGGTCCCAGCTGCCGGGATCCTGCGACGACGACACGGTGAGTTTGCCTGCCGCAAAGGCGGGCTCGGCGTTGATGGCGGCGCCCGACAGGACAAGCGCTGTCAGAGCCGTTTTCAATCCCCATTTCATTTTTCTCATTGACCCTGTTTCCTCTTCAGATCGATGCGATGGTTGGTGGTCGGTCAGGCGCTCCTGGCGATGAAGTGGCCTGAATTGATTTCCTCATGAGCCAGAACCGGCGGCTCGTCGCCGACGCGGCGGACGGGATTGGGGATCTCGCCCTCGATCAGCGCGGTTCGGCGCTCCTGCGTCGGATCGGCGATCGGCACGGCCGAGAGCAGGCGCTGCGTATAGGCGTGCATCGGTGTTTCGAAGACCTGCCGGCGGCTGCCGATTTCCATGATCTGGCCGAGATAGAGCACGGCAACGCGGTGGCTGATCTTTTCCACCACGGCCATGTCATGGCTGATGAACAGATAGGCAAGCCCGCGCTCGGCCTGCAGATCCATCAAAAGATTGATAATCTGGGCTTGGATCGAGACGTCGAGGGCGGAGAGCGCCTCATCGGCGATGATGAGCTTCGGATCGGAGGCAAGGGCGCGGGCGATGCAGACGCGCTGGCGCTGGCCGCCGGAAAACTCATGCGGGTAGCGATCGGCATGGGCGGATGTCAGGCCAACGCGCTCCAGAAGCTCATCGACCCTGCGGCGAACAGCCTTCGATCCCGAAATAATGCCATGTGTGTTGATCGGTTCCGCAATCGAGAATCCCACAGTCTTGCGCGGGTCGAGCGAAGCGAAGGGATCCTGGAAAATATACTGTACATCGCGCCGCAGGCGGAAACGCTCGAGCGTCGACATGGCGGCGAAGCTTTTGCCGTTGAAGGTGATTTCGCCGGAGCGCGCCTTCTGCAATTGCTGGATCGTGCGGCCGATGGTCGATTTGCCGGAGCCGGATTCGCCGACGAGCGCCAGCGTCTCGCCGGGATGAATGTCGAAAGCGACCTTCTGGACGGCGCTGCAGCGATGCGTGACCTGGCCGAAAATGTTCTTTTTGATATCGAAGCGTACGAAGAGATCCTGCACGGAGAGCAGTGGCTGTTGGTCGTAGCGGGCGGTATTCTGTACCCGTTCCTCACCGACGACTTTCGGCTCGCCGCCATCGAGCACGGTCAAAGGCGTGCGCTTCGGAAAATCCTGGCCGGTCATGCTGCCAAGCTTCGGCACCGCGGCCAGCAGCGCTTTCGTATAAGGGTGCTTCGGATTGGCGAATATTTCGCGAACCGGGCCTTCTTCGACCTTCTTGCCCTTCCACATGACCACGACGTCGTCGGCCATTTCGGCCACCACGCCCATGTCATGGGTGATGAAGATCATGCCCATGCCGAGATCCTTCTGCAGGTCCCGCATGATGTTGAGGATCTGCGCCTGGATGGTCACGTCGAGCGCCGTGGTCGGCTCGTCTGCAATCAGGAGCTTGGGACGGCAGGCAAGCGCCATGGCGATCATGACACGCTGGCGCATGCCGCCTGAGAGCTGATGCGGATAACGCTTCAACAGCGCCTCCGCATCCGGCAGGCGCACCATTTCGAGAAGGCGACGCGCCTCGGCCATGGCGGCGGATTTGCCGACGTTCTCATGAAGAAGGAGGACTTCGCAGATCTGGTCGCCGATGGTGAAGACGGGATTGAGCGAGGTCATCGGCTCCTGGAAGATCATGGCGATCTCCTTGCCGCGAACGGAGCGCATATCCTTCTGCGAGAGCTTCAGCAGGTCCTTGCCGTTGAAGAGGATGCTGCCCGCCTCGAAGCGTGCGCCCATCATATCGGCAAGCCGCATGATCGAAAGCGAGGTCACGGATTTGCCGGAGCCGGATTCGCCCACGACAGCGAGCGTCCGACCCGGCTCGACCGAAAAGGAAAGCCCCTCGACCACGCGGTTTTCGCCGAACCGCACGGTCAGATCCGCTACGGACAGAAGCGGTTTGTTTTCGCCCGTCGCATTTATCATGCGCCTACCTCGGCCTTGGGAAGGTCGTTCAAGGCGCGCGGGATCGCAGCGCCGGCGCCCTTTTCATCAAACGCGCTGAAGACCTCGCCGAGGTCGTCTTTGAGATCGGATACTAGCATGTGCACGCCCATATCAATTCAAGCCTGGCAAGGCGGGGTGACGTTTTTCTACAAAACGGGCGTTCCATGAACATCTGTATCCGCGTTCCCATTATATTTGTTAGGGCTTGAGATAGCATCAAACAACAATCTGGTCTATATTGTTCAACAATTTTCATGCTGCCAATCGAAAAAGGGGACAACCTGCACAAAATCGTCCAACGGACTTAGCCGTTGGGGCAATACGACAGCCGCAGACAAGCATGGGATCGCTACTCGCTTTCCAGCAAATGCTTGATATAGGCAGGCATCGGAAACGATCGAGCGCGGGCGCCGGGAGAGCAAATGAAGCAGACAAATCTTGCGAGCATCGAGCCGACGGCCGTGGCCGAGACGGGGCAGACGGTTGCGGAACTGACCGCAGCTCGCATCCGCGAGCGCGTGATCAGCGGCACGCTCTCGCCCGGCAGCCACCTGTCCGAGGCGGCTCTTTGCGAGGAGTTGCAGGTCTCGCGCAACACGCTGCGCGAGGTTTTCCGGCTGCTGACGAAAGAGGGCGTGCTGCGCCATGAGGCCAATCGCGGCGTCTTCGTTTCCACCCCGAGCATCTCGACGATCATGGATATCTTCCATATTCGCCGCCTGATCGAATGTGCGGCGCTCGCCAATGCACATCACCGTCATCCGAGCGTCGGCAAGATGCGAGCGGCCATCGACGCCGCCATCCAGCATCGGGACCGGGGCGAATGGCTGGAGGTCGGCAGCGCCGATATCGCCTTTCATGCCGCCATTGTCGAGCTGGCCGACAGTCCCAGGCTTTCCGCCTTCTATGCGCAGATCTCCCTGGAGTTGCGTCTCGTCTTCGGCCTGATCCGCGATCCCGAATATCTGCATGCTCCCTATGTCGGCCAGAACGCAACGATCCTTGCGCATCTGGAGGAGGGGGCACCCGCAAGTGCCGCCGACGCGCTGGAGAAATATCTGTTCCAGGCCGAACGCTTCATTCTGGCCGCCTATTCGCGGGCGATGCCCAGCTGAAGGCTGGCCACCGTCATTGATATGATGAATGGTGTGGACAATCCCTGCCGGATGGGTCAAAGGATGATGCAACCATTTGCGTCTTGATCGCCTTTGACGGAAGGATGGGCCGCGACAAACACTTCGCCCAGCTTCCGGGTAATTCTCAGATCCTCGACCGCCAATGACCCGCCTTCTTCCTGATGTTTTCCGCGACCCGACCATCCGGGTGAGCATGCTTGCCATTTTCGCCTTCGGTTTCGCCGGAGCCGCCACGTCGCCCTATCAGTCGGTCGTCGGCATCCGCGAACTCGGGCTCAGCAATGGGCTCTATTCGACGCTGATCTTCTGCGCGGCTGCGGTGAATGTCGTGGTCAGTATTCTCCTTGGAAATCTGGCGGACCGGCTCGGCCAATATCGCGTGATGATGCTGACGGTCGCGATTTTCGGCGTGCTGGGTTACGGCGCCGTCTATATGGTTCCGGCGCAGGCGACTTTTGTTCTCAGCGCCTTGTTTTTCCTGCCGGTCTACGGCTCGCTCAATTCACTGCTCTTTGCCAATGTCAGGGTCGCGACAAGCGGAATGGAGCGAAATGAGGTCGCCACGGTCAATTCCGGCGTCCGTGCGATGATCTCGCTCTCGTGGGTTCTGGTACCTGGAATAATCGGGGCGCTGCTCGCAAATTCGGCGAGCATGTTGCCGGCCTATCTGTTTGCGGGTCTCGCCTGCATCGTCTGCTTCGGATTGATCGCCGTTTTCCTTCCGCGTCAGGACGGCACCGACAAGGCGGCCGCGCATCATCTTTCCTATCTTGCGGCGCTCGGCGAAGTCATTTCGCCGCCGGTCTTCGTGCGCCTGATCGCGGTGGCTCTGATCACCAGCACGCTGCATGTCAACGGCGCCATTCTGCCGCTCATCGTCACCGGCGCGGCGCACGGAACCGTGGCCGATATCGGTATCCTTGTCGGAATCGTCGCCCTTCTCGAAGTCGTCTTCATCATCGCATGGGGACGGGCGCAGCGGATCATGACCCATGTCATGGCGCTGGCAATCGGCACGGTCATCTATGTCGTCTATCTGGTCCTGCTCGGATTGGCGTACGAGCCGTGGCACGTCTATTCGCTGACCCTCATCAGCGGCATCGGCGCGGCCGCCCTCATCAGCATTCCCATCACCTATCTGCAGGATTTGATTGCCGAGCGCCCCGGCCTCGGCAGCGCGCTCATATCGGTCAATATATTCCTCAGTGCAGGCTTGAGCGCTCTTCTCTTCGCTATCGGCACGGCGATCAGTAGCTATTCCGGAACGGCACTTATCGGTGCTGCCGCCGGTCTGCTGGGTCTTGCCTTGCTGCTTTTCTTCGAAAAGGCGGGCGCCACAGCTAGAGCCGGATGATTTTAGATCCGTTCGACCTAAAATCTGAATCCGCTCTAGAATCAAAGAAGTAGAGCGTGATGTCGGCCGAAAACCGCCTACACTTTTCGGCATCACGCTCTAGCAAGCCTTCCTTTTCCGGCAACCGGCATTGACGTAGAGTCATCCGTCGGCTAAGTCGTAAAGTCATCTGATGACTTGATGATAATTGATCGTGCGCGCCCTGACCAAAACCACTCTTGCAGACAATGCCGTCGAAGCCATTCGCGGCGAAATCACCGCCCGACGCTGGCTTGTCGGCGAAAAGCTGCCGAATGAAGCCTCCCTCTCATCCATGCTGTCAGTCAGCCGCGGCACGATCCGCGAGGCGGTGAGGGTGCTGGTCTCCCAAGGCTATCTCGAGACGCGGCAGGGGTCAGGCACCTATGTGCGTTCGGCGACGGATGTCAGCCGCCCTCTAGACATGGCGCGGCGCGCCGGCTTGCGCGATCAGTTCGAGGCCCGGCTTGCGCTGGAGGTCGAGGCCGCACGACTCGCTGCCTTACGCCATTCGCCGGAAACTGTTTCTGAGCTGCGCGCCTTGCTGGTTGCGCGCGGAAACTATGCCGGCGGCGATAAGGCCGCGTTCATCGAACGTGATCTTGCCTTCCACAAGGCTGTCGTCGCGGCTTCCAAGAACAGGGCGATGATCGAACTCTACGAATTTTTCTCCCTCTCCATTGCCGAGACGATCGAGGCGACGCTCGGCGAGGGCATTCCCGAGCCGGATATGCAGGCGCATATCGCGATCGTCGACGCCATCGAAGCCGGCAATCCCGAAGCGGCCGATGCCGTCGTACGACGCTTCATGGCGCCCATCGTTGCCACTCTTGATCGGTTGCTGATGTCATGACCATGTCCTCGCAAAATGCTGCCTTGCTCGAATTGATCGACGCCGAGGCCGATGAAATTCCGGCGCTGCAGCCGCATGGAGGCAAATCGCCGATCGGCAGGTTTCTGCTGGGTGCAAGCCTCGTGCTCATTGCCTTCAATCTCAGGCCGGTCTTTTCGAGCGCATCGGCGCTTTTGCCGGAAATCAGGTCCGAACTTGGCCTTTCGGCCTTTAGCACCAGCATTCTCACGACCTTGCCCGTGGTCTGCATGGGACTGTTTTCGCCGTTTGCGGCAAGGCTCGCGCAGCGTATGGGAACCGAGCGCGTCCTGCTGGGAGTCATCTTCCTGCTTGCGCTCGGCACGGCGCTGCGCGGATTTTCCTCCATTTCCCTGCTGTTCTTCGGAACGGCGCTGACCGGCGCATGTATTGCCATCGGCAACGTGCTGCTGCCTGGGCTCGTCAAGCGCGATTTCCCGGATAAGGCCGCCCTGATGACGGGCTGCTATACGATGGCGCTATGCGCCGGCGCGGCAAGTGCCGCCGGGTTCACGCTTCCGATCGAGCACGCTCTCGGCGGATCGCTCGGTGGCGCGCTTGCCGCGTGGGCCTTGCCGGCCCTCTTGGTCGGGCTTCTCTGGCTGCCGCAGGTGATTGGAACGCGCAGCCAGGTTCGTCGCAGTGGTTTTCGTGTCACCGGCCTCTGGTCGGATCGTATCGCTTGGCAAGTGACGTTTTTCATGGGGCTGCAATCGGCACTGGCTTACTGCGTTTTCGGCTGGCTCGTGCCTATCCTGCGCGAACGCGGCCTCGACGGCGTCACCGCCGGCGCGATTGTCTCCGCCTCGGTCATGGTGCAGGCGGCCGCGTGCCTTGTCGCCCCTCATATTGCCGTTAGGGGCAAGGATCAGCGCGCCATCAACGTCATCCTCTGCATGATGGCGGTCATAGCATTGCTGGGCCTGCTCTTCGCACCGCTTTGGACAGTCTGGTTCTGGGCCGTGCTGCAAGGCATTGGGCAGGGCGGATTGATCGCGGTGGCGCTGACCGTCGTCGTGTTGCGGTCGCCCGATGCGCATGTGGCGGCGCATCTCTCCGGAATGGCGCAGTTCGTCGGTTACCTGCTTGCCGCGATCGGTCCGCTCGTCGTCGGCATGATCCGCGGTTGGACGGGAAGCTTCGCCTGGTGTGCCGTATTGTTCGTACTGCTCGGTCTTGGTGCCGGGATCAACGGCTGGTTTGCCGGTCGTGCGATCACCGTCGATGCCAGGACGATCGAAACTCCCTGATCTTGCAGCGTCCGGCCGCATGTCGTCCATCGGTCGGCAGTGCCGGATTGTAACCAGGGTGCGTCGCAAAGGCCGCGCGGAGGCGGGCCGAAAGCCTCTTACGGTCAGCCGGCCTTCCGCTGCCGCCGGACCGGTTCCGCAGCTGGCGTGATGTCGGCCGCGTTCTTCGTGTGGCCCAGGAGCGCTTTCTTCGCCAGCGTCGATCGTGTGGCTGCATAGCTCGCCGAGACCATCGGATAGTCGGCCGGCAAGCCCCATTTCTTTCGATATTCTTCGGGCGTCAGGCCGTACTTGGTGTTGAGGTGCCGCTTCAGCGATTTGTACTTCCCGCCGTCTTCCAGGCAGATCAGATATTCATCGGTAATGGATTTCTTGATCGGCACAGCCGGCTTCAGCGACTTTTCCGATGTCGACTGGGCAGGTTGCCAAGAACCCGTAAGCGCGGCATATGTTTCCAGGATGAGCCTCGGCAAATCCTCCGGCGCGGTCGCATTGCAAAGAACGTAGGCAGAGACGATCTTGCTTGTCAGCTCGATAAACCTCTCGCGGCTGGCGGTATTTTCTCTTTTCATTTCGGCCTCACGTCGTGTTTTTTTACTTATGTATCTAAAGTTGTTTTTACTTTCAATTAAAATAACGAGACCAATATGTATTCTGCGCATATTATCATATTCGTAGTAAATATGCTCACCGTTAAAGTTGAAATCTTTTTAATTTTTCATTTTGTTACAATATTTAAATTTCACCTTCGGCCACGTAAAGCGACGCACAATCGGCGTCTGCCGCGCATCGGTGAACAGGCGAACGAAGTTGCGTTCGACGCGGTATTCCAGGCCAGAAATTTCCAGGAAATCGGCGAAGTCGCCCTCGCTCCGTTTTGAGCCGGTGGAATTCGACGTTATCGGTTCGCGGACATAGTCTGCTGCCGATAATAGGGAAGGATATGATGCTCGGTCAGGGGCGCCATAGCTATGTGTTCGGGATTGTGGGGCGATACCCAGCGGATCTCTTCGATCTCCGCCGCTGCCGTGATTGTCGCGTCGCCCACATGCAGCCGGAATATATCCGCAACGACGGTATGGTCCGGTTCGTTGGCTGCTGGCGCCTGGAAATGGCCGAGGAAAGTCAGATCCTTCGTCTCTGCTGCAAGGCCCAGCTCTTCGAAGAGTTCCCTGACCAGCGCCGATTCCGCCGTCTCCTCTGGCTCCACCTTGCCGCCGGGTTGCATGAAGGCAAAAGTGCCACGCTTGCGCACGAGCAATGTCTTCCCATCCGGGCGCAGCACCAGAGCCGCCGCTATGCGTATCGTTTTTGCCATGATTTGATCTGATCGGATTCGCGGACGAGTTTCAACGCTCATAATGTCTGCGCGTAGTTCCACGCCACATGCGCGCTTTGCGCTCCGCGATGTTCGCCGTTACTGCTGAGTCAGATGCTGGCGGAAAAATGCAACGACTGCGGCGTTGAATTGCTTATGAAACGCGGCACGATCGAAGCCCGGCGCATCGGTGCAGGCATCAGACAATGGGCTTTTTTCCGGACAAGGTGTCAGAAACGACAAATGTACGGCATTGGGGACGACCCGAAAGTCAGGCTTTCCCGGCAATAGCCGTGCAAGCGTTGCGACATTTTCGGGAGATGCTCCACCGCCACCACCCAGTTCTGAGCCCCAAAGCTGAAGCGGAACTCTGACATCTTTCACGCTGTCTGCGGTCGGGAATACGATGCTTAATGGGTCGGCGACAACGACCGCCTTGATGCGAGGATCGTGGGTCAGTGACTGCGGTAGCGGTTGTCGCCGGGGAGGCTGGGTTTGGCCAGCTGGCGGACAGCCGACTGCTTTCGGATCTGCACAGCGTGGCGGCAGCTTGGTGAAATCCGGATTGGCTCCCGCAACGACGAGGCCCGTATACCCACCCTGGGAAAATCCGTAGAAGCCGACCCGCTGGGGATCGATCCCTGCGGCATCGGGGGAGGCGTCAAGCATGAAATCGACGGTACGTTTGATATCGGCAGGGCGCTCGATCAGTACGCCAAGACCGTTTGCCTTGCTCATATCGGCATGATTGGCGTGCGGATGATTAATGGCAACGACAATGAAGCCAGCGTCGGCAAGCGCTTCCGCGGTATCGTGATGGCCTAGATACCAGCCGCCATAGCCGTGCGAGATGATGATGAGTGGCAATCCCTCGCCCGCAATCGGGCAATCCGGCGTTGCCGGTACTGCCAGGGCTCCGATCCTCATTTGTGTGGGAGGGGTTGCGCAAGGAGACCACATGGCGGCGTCGATCGCCGGGTTATCCGCATCACCTGAGATGTGAATGAATTTCAAACCTGCCGCATATCCCGATGGCGCGACAAGAGAGAGTGCGGCTGCGAGGGCAAGGCTCAAGCGCATCATTACAACTGCTCCATTTAACCAGAAATATACGCTTTGCGATGGCTGCGATGGAAAGGCGAGCCGGTCTGTAAATCCGATGACGCGAAGGCGGGCATATGCGGCCTGTGAAAGCCATCGAGCTATCTTGCATAAACAGATAGCTTGTTATATTCATCTTGTAAACAGAGGCGTTCATGGCTGACTCGATCCAAGTTCAATTGCGGAAGGGCGTACTCGATCTGTGCGTCCTGGCCGTGCTGTCGCGGGGCGAAAGCTACGGCTACGAGATCGCCAGCACGCTGGTCGCGGCCGTCGGCATGGGAGAGGGAACGATCTACCCGCTGATGCGCAGGATGCAGAATGACGGCCTGGTTGCGACCCGCATCGTCGAGTCGAGCAACGGGCCGCCGCGCAAATATTATCGGCTCACGCCGCTGGGGCGTTCGATTTTTGAAGCGCATCGCCGCGATTGGCGCTCGCTAGCAAGCTCCGTCGACAAGCTACTCGAGGATTTGCCATGACCAGGGAAGCCTTTCTGCGCATACTGAAACTGGGACTTGCGGGCCTGCCTCCTCACGAGGTCGATGATATCGTGGCCGATTATGCTGCCCATTTTGCCGAATCCGAGGCTTCGGGCCGAAGCGAGGAGGAGGTTTCAGCCGCGCTGGGCGATCCCGCCAGGATCGCGAGGGAGCTGCGCGCGGATGTAGGGCTGCGCCGCTTTGAGGCACATTGGAGCGTGCCGAACCTGCTGGCTGCCATGATGGCGCTGGCCGGCCTTGCCATCGTCGATATCTTCTTCCTGCTGCCTCTGTTGTTTGCGGCGATGTTCGTCACACTCGGCCTTGCGGTCGCACTGGTGGCCGTCGGCGCCGTCGGTCTGAAGATCGTCGTCACGACCGTGCTGTTCCACATCGGCCTGCCCTCCGTCGGCATGCTCGCCCGCCTGCTGATCGGTGCGGGATTGGTGAGCTGCTTCGTGGGCGGGGGCGCTTTGCTGCTGATGGGATTGAGCTTGGGCATACGCATGCTTGGGCAATATGCCCGCTTGCATTTCCGCTTGGCGCAGGCAGATGACCATCGAGCTTGAGCGCCGGGCTGCACATCGTTGGAGGAAATGGACCATGAACGGGAAATTGGCGACCGTCGCGACGACCGGACTGATTTGTGCATTCGTGTTTCTTGCCTTGGGAATCGGGCTTTCCGGGCCGGATTGGGCCAATGCGAGGCATTGGTGGGGTGGCTTGCGATCCTCTTGTTGGTCTGCGACCTCCGGCAAACAACAGATTACACTGCCTTTCAGCTCCAATGGCAGTCTTGCGATCGATATTCCCGCCTCCGTTCAGTATCAGCCCGGCGGAAAGGCAGAAGCGGTCGTCAGCGGCGATCCAGCGCTTCTCGATCATGTGCAGCTGGATGGCGGCCGACTGAGTCTGGATTGCAATCCGGGCTGGTCCAGTTCCAAATTCGATGTCAGCCTGTCGGGGCCGCTCGTCACCGATTGGAAGGTGCGTGGTAGCGGCGATCTCGCCTTGTCTCGGCTCGACCAGGCCGACCTGCGTTTGAGCATATCGGGAAGCGGCAGTGTCACCGCCGCAGGCAGCGCACACTCCGTCGATCTTGAGGTTTCCGGCTCAGGTACCGCACGGTTGAAAGATCTGGCCGCCCAATCGGTAAAGATCAGGGTTCGGGGCAGCGGCGACGCTCAGGTTGCCGCCGCCGCCGATGCGGATATATCGATCAGCGGAAGCGGCAATATCGAGCTATACGGGCATCCGGTCCTGCGACGCTCCGAGATCAGGGGCAGCGGCCGCCTCGTGCAGGTGCCGTAATCTCTGATGGCCTTTTCTTGGCCTCAGGCGACGCCGCCGAGGCAGACATATTTGATTTCAGTGAACTCCTCGATGCCGTAGCGCGATCCCTCGCGGCCGAGGCCGGAGAGCTTGACGCCGCCGAACGGCGCTTCGGCCGTCGAGATCAGGCCGGTATTGACCCCGACCATGCCATACTCCAGCGCTTCGGCGACGCGGAAGACGCAGGCGAGATCCTTGGCATAGAAATAGGAGGCAAGACCGAACTCGGTATCATTGGCTTGAGCAATGACATCGGCCTCGTCCTTGAAGCGGAAGAGGGGAGCCACGGGGCCGAACGTCTCTTCCTTTGCGACAGCCATGGCCGGCGTGACATTGGCCAGCACGGTCGCCTCATAAAAGCGTCCGCCGAGCTGGTGGCGATGACCACCGGCCACGATGCGGCCACCTTTGGAGAGCGCATCGGCGACATGTTCCTCGACCTTGGCAAGGGCTGCCTCGTCGATCAGCGGGCCGAGATTGATGCCTTCGTCGAAACCATTGCCGGTCTTAAGCCCGCCGACCGCTTTTGCGAGCTTGTCGGCAAAGGCATCATAGACGCCATCCTGTACATAGAGACGATTGGCGCAGACGCAGGTCTGGCCGTTATTGCGGAACTTGGCGATCAGCGCGCCTTCGACGGCGGCATCGAGGTCGGCATCGTCAAACACGATGAAAGGCGCATTGCCGCCGAGCTCCAATCCGAGCTTCTTGATGGTCGGCGCACTCTGCTTGTAAAGTTCGGCACCGACTTCGGTCGAGCCGGTGAAGGTGAGCTTGCGCACGACGGGGCTTGCGGTCATCTCGGCGCCGATCGCGCGGGCCGAGCCGGTCAACACACTGAAGAGGCCCTTGGGCAGGCCGGCGCGTTCGGCGAGGATGGCAATGGCGATCGCCGAAAAAGGCGTCTGCGAGGCGGGCTTCAACACCATGGCGCAGCCGGCGGCAAAGGCAGGACCGGCCTTGCGGGTGATCATCGCGTTCGGGAAATTCCAAGGTGTGATCGCCGCTACGACACCGATCGGCTGCTTCATGACCAGGATACGCTTGTCCTTCTGGTGGCCGGGGATGATGTCGCCATAGACGCGGCGGGCCTCTTCGGCAAACCATTCGATGAAGCTCGCGCCATAGGCGATCTCGCCCTTGGCCTCGGGCAGCGGCTTGCCCTGTTCGGCCGTCAGGATGCGTCCGAGATCATCCTGGTTTTCCATCATCAGCTCGAACCAGCGCCTAAGGATGCCGGAGCGTTCCTTGGCGGTGCGGGCGGCCCATTCCTTCTGCGCGGCCTCGGCCGCTGCAATCGCCTTCTTGGTTTCCGCTGCACCCAGACTGGGAACAAGGCCGATGATCTCGCCCGTCGCCGGATTGTCGACCTTGATCGCGTTGGATGGATCGGCCTCGATCCAGTCGCCGCCGACCAATGCGGCCTGCCGGAACAATGTTGCGTCTTTCAAATTCATGACTGCCTCCTCGCGCTTTCGAACGTTGATGAGGAGCGGACGTTCTCGTCCGCTCTCAAGTGTAACGCTTAAGGCGCGATAATCGGCTGTGCCTTTAATGGAGGCTTCGCCACTTCCGCACCGGCAAACAGGCTACCATGTTCGAACCAGGATTTGGGAGTGGATACTCCGGCCGCCTGCCGGCCGTGGTACCGACATTCAGCTTCTCCTGAACCGCGCGCGAAATTCGCGCGGCGTGCAGTTTTCCCGCTCGTGGAATAGCCGCGAGAAGTAGAACGCATCGTCGATCCCGACCTTGGCGGCGATGATCTCGATCTTGTCGTCCGTCGTTGCCAGGAGTTCCTTGGCATGATCCATGCGCACTCTGAGCTGAAAGCCTTTCGGCGGCAGCCCGACTTCACTTGCGATCTTTCTGCGGAATGTTGCGGGCGACATTCCATATTCGGCGGCGAAAGCCGCGATATCGAGGGGTTGCGTCGCCCTGCGCCGAAGCGCCTCGACGATTTCGGCCATGTCCGCTCCTTCCTGAAGGGAGGGCGTGGTCTGGCTGGCCTGTTGTGCCGCCAGGATGATGATCTGGTGGAGCGAAGCGGCGGCCGAGGCTCTCGCAAGGTTCGAATCTTCGAGCAGATCGGCGTGAATGCTGCCGAAAAGGCGCTGGATGCGATCGAGATTGCGCAGATTGATGAGCGGATTCTGTTCGCTGACGAGACGCAGCCTCAGAAAGTCCCGTACCAGAGAGCCCTCGAAAAGCGCCCATCGCTCGCTCCAGCCATCCGCATTCGGGCCGTATGAGTGCTGGCGGTTTGGAAAGAGCCAGAAGAGGGCTGGGCCTTTCACACCTAGGCGACCGCAAGCGTCGGTCTCGAGAAAACCCTGGCCATTCTCGACGAGAACCACCGCATAGCTCGGCAGCTTCCGCGCCTTGACGGCATGCAAGGCATGCTGTCTTCCGCTGCCGGTGATGGCTAATCCTCCAGCGGCCACAAGTGGTGATCGGTAGACGGCTTCCGCCGGTCTCATGGTGAGCGAAAAGTCCAGTATGATTTTCGTCCATGTAGTGAAACATCACTGACTGCTAGATTCAATGGGCAATCACATCGAACCATAGGCGAGTGAAATGTCGATTTCCATGCAGGTCACGCAATCCGGCGAGCGTGATCTCAATCTTGTCGCCAACGGAAAGGTTCTTTCCTCAGCGCCCGATCGGCTCGGTTATCTGACGCCGACCGATCCCGGCATCGGCGTTAGCGCCATCCGCCGCCTCTATGAAGAGAACGGCTATGTGTGGCTCAAGGGCTTCCTGCCGCGCAAAGACGTCATCGACTTTCGCGGCTGGGTCTTCGGCCATATGGCGGCGACGGGGCTGATCGAGAAGGGCACGGATCCGAGGGATGGCATCGTGTCTGCCGCGGCAGCCGAAGGCAGGGATGTCGATCGTTGCCTGATGTCGCTCGTCCGTTCGGTCGCCTATGAAGGTTTCTGCGCGCAACCCCGCATGTCGCGTTTCATGGACGAATTCCTGTCGGGCATTTCCTATCTGCACAAGCGCAAGATCATGCGCCATGTCCGGCCGGGAACGACGACGGCAACGCCGGCCCATTACGATCTTGTCTATCTTCGCGGCGGAACCAGCCGGATCGTGACGGCATGGATACCGATCGGCGATATCCCCGTCGAAATGGGTGGCCTTGCCTATCTGGAGGGATCGCATGCCATCGGCGCCAGGATGGAACGCGAGTTCAGCGAGCAGAACAAGGATCTCGGTCCGGAGGAGCGCGTGAGCGCCTATAACCGCAACATGACGGAAGGCGGCTGGGTTTCAAAGGATCTGCCCGATATGGCCGAACGCTTCGATACGCGCTGGCTGGTCGCCGATTATGAGGCGGGCGACGTCATGCTCCATTCGCCCTTCATGATTCATGCCTCGACCACCAACCAGGACAGGCGGCAACGACTGCGTCTCTCCACCGACATCCGGTATCAGAACGTCGAAGACGAGATCGATGTCAGGTGGAACAACCATTGGACGCTCGGCGACATGCTGTGATCATGCCGCCGGCGGCTTACCGTTGATTGCCGAAGCCGAAGCCGAAGCGCGAACGGGGGAGTGTGCCTCAATCGTGACTGCCGAGGATGCGTTCGATTTCCTCGACCCGATCGCGGCGACGCTTCAGGCGTTTGCCGATGCGGCCGAACCAGCGTTTGTGCTTGGTCGCCTCGCGGCTTGCCTGTAGCTGCTCGATGAATATCTCACTGACAGGCTCATTCTCGAGCCGATCGAATATCCAGCAGAAGGATACAGGCAATTTCACGACCCGGAATTGCGGGTTCGCGGCTGCGGCATCTTCGGCGATGATCTGCTCGAGAACGAGCTGGTCCCACATGTCGGGCTTGGCAAGGCATCCCTCCCGCCAGCACTCGATGAGCCGTGCTGCTCCAGGCGTATCGTTGATGAGGATCGTCGCGCTGATCAGGCGTGCATTGCCTTCGTAATAGACCGCGAGGTCGCACTCGATCTTGCGAAGTTCCGGCCAGGGATTGCGATGGAAGACCGCATCGACGTCGACGTAAAGTATGGGCCCGCGCAGCCTCGCCCTTTCCTGTAGCAGGAAGCCGGGTTTCAGCCCGGCATTCAGTACCCAGCTGCCGGCACTGGGCACTGGCGTCGCCTGAACGCTCAGTCCGATACGCTCGGCCGAGCGAACCATGCGATCCTTTTCATGTTCGTAAAAACTGCCTTCCGTGAAGAAGGCGACGATCGGGCCATCGGCGGCGGTTGCCGTGGATTTGCGTTCGGCCAGATCTTGTTCCGCCGGGAATGGCACAATCAATGCACGCTGCTGCGCCGTCCAGGGGCGAATTTTATTGAGGATATTCAAGAGGCACCTTCGCGTTTGTGAATTTCAATCGAATACCCGCACCACCGCCCCCGAAGCGTTGCGGACAAGATTGAAAGTTGGGATGAATTGAGCGCTTGTCCGGCCGCTTTTGGAAACGTCGCCCCGGACGTCCATACCGGATTGGCAAACTGTTTGATCTTCGCTAATCGATTGTCATGTCCGATAATGTCATCAAGTTTGAACGTCGTCCTAAGCCAAAGCCGCCGAGGCAAACGCCTCCCTGGCTCAAGCGTTTGCTGGCGATCCTGGCCGTCATCGCATTTTTCGTAGCAGCCTTTGCTTATTTCACGCTGAAAAGCGGCGCGGCCGGCCCGACTTTCTGATCAGCTCGCGATTAATGCGATCTTGAACCGATTTCCCGATCGCCTGAGAAGCCGTCGCGTGGCTGCGGCGTAAACGCCGCGCGGCGACCGGCAAGATTTTTTGTTGCCGTTGACCTGGTTGTTTATTTATATATTTCAGTATGTTATCGGAATTATCTCGTGCGTGCACAGTCTGGACACGGGTGGAAGTTTATCCTCGAGTTTCTATATTTTAGGGATGTTCATGGTCTGGCAAACAGGAAGAGGAGCAGGACATGACATTGACCTCGCAAGACGTCACCTCCGTACTCGGCCCTGTGGACGAGACCCTTATCGCCGAAATTGTTGCAACGGGCGCAACGCCGACGGAATTGTCCGAGGCCTGGGCCTGGGTAAACAGCGATGAGGCTTTGATCGGCGAAGGCCGCCATCTGCCCGCCGGCAACGTGGCAACCTTGGTGGATCTGCTTTCGGTCGATGAAGAGGAATGGGAAGAATAGGGGTTCATGCCCTATGGTTTGGCTCTGCGTGAGCCATGTCGGCGCTGGTTGGCGCGGCATGGCTCGCGGATGATCCGTCGCTTCTAAAGCTCGACTTTCACATTCTCACCCATATCAGGCTTTGAGTTCGAAACAGCGGCGGCAGCCATCTTGATGTAGCTGATAATGGTTCCGGGACTGTCCCAGTATTCGGCGAAGGAGGGCGTCACTTTCAAGACGCGGATGGAGGGATCGTCGGCGCTGTGCCAACGGGCCTTCGCGCCTGTCGTCCAGAGCTCTTCCACGCGTTCGCGGTCATTGCTGACTTCGGCCGTGCCGGATATCGAGACATATTTCTGGCCTTTCGTGTCGGCGAAGGCCAGGCAGACATTCGGCCAGCGGGCGATCTCCTCATCCTTGTGACCGGCGACGTCGGTCAGGAAATAGATCGCATTCTCGATGGGTTCGGGATGTGCGGCCATCGGCCGGGCACGCAGGCTGGCGGATGTTTGAGTGGTCAGCATGCAGAAGCCGATCTTCTCGACCAATTCCCAAACGCGGGCGTTCTCGTCGGTATCCATAATGGCGATCTCCTTGATTTGACTTTTAGCATGGGTGTGGGGAAAGGCGGCCCTGCGCAATCTCACGGCTGTTCGCGGGTTCCCAGTGAAGCCTCGCGCTCGTCCGCGTCTTCAAGATCGCTTTCTACGATGAAGGCATCGTCGTGCTGACGCACTGCTTCCTTCGCCGCCTCGATGTTGGGTAGGTCATCGGAACCGCGCTCTTTGACGTGCTCCGACGCAGCGTCGAGCTCACCTTTGATCGGATTGGCTGCCGTCGGCCGGCGGTTGGGATGGCCCGTGTTGCGCTCAGCCGGTGTCTTGCCATCTTTTCGTCGCGTATCCGTCATGTCGATTACCCTGTTCGTCTGGTTTGCAAGAGCTCGCGTCATTTCGCATGCAGTGCGGCTCAAATGCAGCGCGGGCGAAACCTTCCGGATGAAGAGGTGTCCGGCCACATCAATCGAACCGCGCGGCGGCCACAATGTTCCGCGTTGCCCAGGGCGATATCTTCCTTCGTGCGTGGCGAAGGTCCATTTCCTATCGACGAGATCACGATTTTGCAGATACCGGGCCGAGCAAGGGAACCTTGAACCCGAATTTGCGTCTTCCTACGTGAGGAGTAACCGAGGCTTCATGAGCTCGGTTGTCATCACGTCTATGAAGAGTGAGTAACCAAAATGAAAGATAGAACCAAAACCATTGAAGATCTGAGCATCGAAGAGCGCGAGGAAACTCTCATCGATGTCGCCCGGACGCTGGAAGGCACGGCGCTTGAGGCCCTTGTCGAGGGCAACAAACAGTTTGCGGCGCTTTCCACCAACATGGCGGAAGCGATCCGCGTCAATGCCGACGAACTGGCCCGCGACGATCCCGAGCAAGCCGAAGAATTGTTCCAGCAGGCTGTCGCAATGATCTCGCAGTTCAGTGCGACTCATCCTTACCGGTTGATCAGCACGGCTGTTCACTAATCGGCTCGAGGCGCTAGTTCCTGTCTGGACAACACGACCCGGAGGATTTCGATGTCAGAACTCATAGTGCTCGGTTTCGATAATGCCGATAAAGCGGACGCCGTTCTTAACCGTCTCGTCCAGCTCGAGAAAGAATATCTGATCGACCTCGAAGATGCCGTCATCGCCGTCCGCGACGAGTCCGGCAAGGTTCGTCTGAAGCAGAGCGTCAATCTGACCGCGGCAGGCGCCGCGAGCGGTGGCCTTTCTGGCGCCCTTTGGGGATCGCTCGTCGGCCTGCTGTTCCTCAATCCTCTTGCTGGACTTGTGGTCGGTGGGGCAATCGGCGCCGGTTCCGGCGCTCTCGCCGGATCGATGTCTGATTACGGCATCGACGACGATCTCATCAAGAAGCTTGCTGAAACCATCCCCACGAACAGTTCCGCGCTCTTCCTGCTGATCCGCAAGGTCCAACCGGAAAAAGTGCTCGCCGAATTCAAGGGCGAGCATGCGAGGCTGCTGCGCACCTCGCTTTCGCCCGATCAGGAGTTACGCTTGCAGCAGGTCCTCGTTGACGAGACCCTGCCGACATCTAGGGCTTCCGCCACGGTTTGAGCTCAAAATCTGATCTGTGACCATCGGCCAAGGACCGTGCTTCCAGATGGGAAGCACGGCAGAAGACGGTATAATCAGCTGATGGTTGTCGTTGGGCGGGCACCTTCCATATGATGCCGAATGCTGCCATTCTGAGCGCCGGTTCGCCGGCGCTCAGCGGCATTGCAGTAAGGGGAGGGGCAAGACCCAAACGGCCATTGTCAGCATACGTTTCCAGACGAAAAGTTGCGCGATGACCGAGCCCGCATCTCGTCAAAGCCAGCCTCCGTCAAAACCCAAAACATCCCTTGTTCAGACCCAGCGCGCAGCGGTGCAGGCTCTGCGGGTGATGATCGCCTGCACGATCACCTATGCCATCTCCCAGCTTCTCGATCTTCAGCAAGGTTATTGGGCTGTCTTTACGGTGCTGATCGTCATGCAGGCTTCGGTTGGCGCGACCGCCGGCATGGCTGCCGATCGCTTGGTGGCGACGGTCGCAGGCGCGGTGCTTGGGGGCGTGGCGGTGTTCGTGACACCGCAGGAGCCGCTCGCTATCGGGATCGCGCTGATCTGCGTCGTCGGCTTTTCGAGCTTCGTGGCGGCACGTGTGCCTCGCCTGCGCAATGCCGGTCTGACGGCAGCGATCGTCATGCTGACCCATTCCGCCGCCGTTCCCGTCGAGATCTTCGTGATCGACCGCATTGCCGAGATTACCCTGGGCGGTGTGGTCGGCGTGCTCGCCAGCCTCTTTATCCTGCCGACGCGCTCGCGGACCATCGTGCTCGATCGTTTCGGATCGGCCCTCGACGTCATGGCGCAGATATTCCGTACGCTTGCATCAGCGGTCGAAAAGGGCGAGCCGGTCTCCGCCTCGCAAGCCAATATCGCGTTGCGCCAGTCCCTGATGGCGACGGAAGCGCTTCTGACCGACGCGCAACGCGAGCGCGCCTTCTGGCTGACGAAAGAGGGGATTTCGGAGGCCATTCCCCGCTCGCTCTGGCGAATTCGCAACGACATGACCTATGTCAGTCACATCGTGGAAACGCCTTTCCCGCCGGCAATCGTCGAAGCAATCGGGCCGCAGGCGGGGCGAATGCTCGAGGCACAGGCTCGCTTCGCCGAAGCGTGCGGTCGGGCGCTACGTGCCGGCGACGAGATTGATACCGAGATGCTTTCGGCTGGCGATGAGGCTTTCGAGACCGCGTTCGGCGCTCTTCAACGTTCCGAGGCGGCCCAATCGATGGATTTCAGCGAGACAGGCCGTCTATTCGGTCTTGATTTCACCTTGCGCCGCATGCGCCAGAACTTTCTGGATCTTGCCGACCGCATCCGCGAAAGCAAGGTCAGTTGAAGCGACGAGCCGGTCAACAAACCGGCTCCCTTTGCTCCAGGAATGAAGAGGGTTTTGCGTTTCCGTTTTTTAGTGGACCGCTCCTGATCCGCCGGCGGCAACGATCGCAAAGGGTTGTCCCTCGACAGCAATGCTGCGCACTTCCTTGAGCGATTGGCTGTCCACCAAACGAACGAGGCTGTGACGCGGATCGGTAATGGCGAGCAGGTCGCCGGCAATGGCCAAACGCGGCCGCGGATCACGCCAATGGCCGTCCTTGCTGTAGGGTTCGGTGACGGCCCCGGACTTGACGATTGCGCCTTTCACCACATCAAGAAGATGCAGATTGCCGTCTTCCGTGAGGATATAGGCGTGCTGAGGCTTTGCCGGGTCGAGCGCGAAGTCGACGCGTCGTGTCGGCAGTTCGATCAGTTTATATGGCTCGGCTTTGTTGTCCGGATCGATCAGCACGACATTCTGCTCGCCATAATTGCCGAGGAAGAATTGTATCGAGGTGCCGCCGAGCAATGTCGATACCTTGCCTTTCGGGAAAGACGGATCATAGGCGAGCATATCGAGCTTTGGGCCGTCGATGCCGCCGGGGCGTGCTACGAGGACACCTTCTTCGCAGCCGAAGGCGACCAGCCGGGCTGAGGTGGCCTCCCCGTGAAGGCCGGTGCAAGGCTTGATATCGCCGACCTGCTCGCCCTTTCGATCGAGGATGCGCAAGCCGAGACGCGGCGGCAGCTCGCCCTCCTTGACCGGCGCCTCCATGTTCGGCGCCGATACGAGAAGATGATTGCCCATAGGGACGGCAACGCCATGATGGGCGGCCATCGTCTTGAATGCACGTATGTCCGCTTTGCCCTCGGCGAGACCACTCTCGGACAGAAGGTCGAACTTGTCAGCACGATCGTAGAAGATCGCCACATCATTGCCATGGGTTACCACGTGCCCCGGCTTTTCGCCCCTGATCGATGTCGAAAGCAGTTTCGGCTCCGAAAGCTCGATGTCGCGATGTTCTCCATGGTCGGAGAGCGATATGCCGGTGGCGATCGCGTGAACCACATTCTTTTCACCCTGCACGGCGAAGACCGTTCGGCCGGATTGGCTGAGCGACAGGGCGGCATAGCCGTCAAGGTCGAACCGGGCGATCTCCTTGCCGCTTTTGGCATCGATCGCGCGGACGATCGGCTGGCTGTGATCGGCAACGAACAGCCGCCAGCTTTCCGCCTCGCTTTCGTTATCCGCGAAAGAGGGAAGCGGAAACAGCAATGTGCAGGCGAGCGACGAGGCCGCAAGGAAGGGACCAGAGCTTGTACGTGGCATGGAAAATCCTTTATGTAATAACATTACATGAGCGATGTAATAAGATAACGCTGCGCTTGTCCAGCCCCTGCATGCACGCATCAAGCGAAATGATGCGTGCTTATCAACATGGAAATCGATTTGGGGACGTCGAAGCAGTTGACGCAATTTTAACCCGGACTACTATATATAGTGTTCAAGGTTCCTCTGATTCGCAAGGATTGGAGGCTAAGATGGGAATCCGGTCGGCAAGCATGATGATTGCCAAGCCGGAGCTGCCCCCGCAACTGTGAGCGGCGAGCATTCGTTTGATGACGTCACTGAGGCCGTGTGTCTTGGGAAGGCGAAATGAATGTTATGACCCGCAAGCCAGGAGACCTGCCTCGAGCAATAGCGTCCACGGGCGGGGTGTCCGGCAGGCGAGCGACGTCTAAGCGGCATGATCGCCGTCGTCGCTTCCTCGAAGGCTCCGCATAAATTACTTCGGGGTGAAGTCCATGTTCCTGAGCGTCCATAGCCGTCCGCGCGAATGACGGTCGCTTAAACGCGTCCGGCAGCCAGCTAGACTTGCCCCATTTTTCATCCTGCCAAAGCGGGCATCGGCCGATGCCCGAATGATTTCGCCTGCCCATAACATAGGAGGATATCCGATGAGCATCACCGTCTACAGCAAGCCCGCCTGCGTCCAGTGCACAGCCACGACCCGCGCCCTCGATCGCCAGGGGATAGACTATACCATCATCGACGTATCCGCCGATGCGGCGGCCTATGAGCTGGTGCAGGGTCTCGGTTATCGTCAGGTTCCGGTTGTTGTTGCCGGCGAGCTGCATTGGGCCGGCTTTCGTCCCGACATGATCAGCACGCTTGCGTGAACAACGTGGCCTGAGGAGCTGAGCAATGGGTGAGATCGTCTATTTCTCCAGCCGTTCGGAGAATACCTATCGCTTCGTTGCCAAGCTTGCATTGCCGGCCGCCCGTATTCCGCTTGCCGCGGGAGACGAGTTTCGCGTGACTTCGCCCTACGTCCTGATCGTCCCGACCTATTGCGGCGAAGGTGGCAAGGGGGCGGTGCCCAAGCAGGTGATCCGCTTCCTTAACGATGCGGGCAACCGTTCGAACATCCGCGGGGTCATCGCCGCGGGCAACAGCAACTTCGGCGCGACCTTCGGGATCGCCGGCCACATCATCTCCACCAAATGCCAGGTGCCGTATCTTTACCGGTTCGAACTCCTGGGAACGGATGAAGATGTTGCCAATGTCAGACACGGATTGGAACGATTTTGGACACGCTAACCTCTTCTTTATCGCGGGACGTGGGCGACCGGCCGGCGAAGACCGCGGAAACGGCCTTAGATTATCACGCCCTCAACGCCATGCTGAACCTTTATGACGAGCACGGAAAGATCCAGCTCGACAAGGATCGCTTGGCGGCCAAGCAGTATTTCCTCCAGCACGTCAACCAGAACACGGTCTTCTTCCATAATCTGCGGGAAAAGCTCGATTACCTGGTGGCGGAGGGCTACTACGAGCGGGAGGTGCTGGACCACTATTCCTTCAATTTCGTGCGCGATCTCTTCGATCATGCCTATGCGAAGAAGTTCCGCTTCCCGACCTTCCTCGGCGCCTTCAAATATTACACCAGCTACACGCTGAAGACCTTCGACGGAAAGCGCTATCTGGAGCGCTATGAGGATCGCGTCTGCATGGTGGCGATGACACTGGCGCAGGGCAATGAGCAGCTTGCCCGCGATCTGGTCGACGAGATCATCTCCGGCCGCTTCCAGCCGGCAACGCCGACCTTCCTCAACGCCGGCAAGAAACAGCGCGGCGAGCTGGTTTCCTGCTTCCTGCTGCGGGTTGAGGATAATATGGAATCGATCGGCCGGGCCATCAATTCCGCGCTGCAGCTTTCGAAACGCGGCGGTGGCGTGGCGCTATCGCTTACCAACATCCGTGAGGCCGGTGCGCCGATCAAGCATATCGAGAACCAATCGTCCGGCATCATTCCTGTCATGAAGCTGCTGGAAGACTCCTTCTCCTACGCCAACCAGCTTGGCGCGCGGCAAGGGGCAGGCGCCGTCTACCTGAATGCCCACCATCCGGACATCATGCGTTTCCTCGATACCAAACGCGAAAATGCCGACGAGAAGATCCGCATCAAGACGCTGTCGCTCGGCGTGGTCATTCCGGACATCACCTTCGAGCTCGCGAAGAACAACGAGGATATGTACCTCTTTTCGCCCTATGATGTGGAGCGTGTCTATGGCGTGCCGTTTACCGAGATTTCGGTGACGGAAAAGTATCGCGAGATGGTCGCCGACAGCCGCATCCGCAAAAAGAAGATCAAGGCGCGCGACTTCTTCCAGGTGATCGCCGAAATCCAGTTCGAGAGCGGCTATCCCTACATCATGTTCGAAGACACGGTGAATCGTGCAAACCCCATCGCCGGCCGCATCACCATGAGCAATCTTTGCTCCGAAATCCTGCAGGTGAGCGAAGCCAGCGAATATGGCGACGACCTTTCCTACAAGCATATGGGCAAGGATATTTCCTGCAATCTCGGCTCGCTCAACATTGCGGCCGCGATGGACAGCCCCGATTTCGGCAAGACAATCGAAATGTCGATTCGGGCACTGACGGCCGTCTCCGACATGAGCCATATCTCCTCGGTTCCCTCTATCGAGAAGGGTAATGACGACAGCCATGCCATCGGCCTCGGCCAGATGAACCTGCACGGCTATCTCGCCCGCGAGCGCATTTTCTATGGTTCCGAGGAAGGCGTCGATTTTACCAATATCTACTTCTACACGGTCACCTATCACGCCATCCGCGCTTCGAACCTGCTTGCCGCTGAGCACGGCCGGAGCTTCAAGGGTTTCGAGAATTCGAAATACGCCTCCGGCGAGTATTTCGACAAATATACCGAGCAGGAATGGAACCCGGCGACCGGGCGTGTCGCTGAAATCTTTGAAAGGGCCGGCATCGCCATCCCGACGCAGGAGGATTGGCTCGAATTGAAGCAGGCCGTAATGGAAGGCGGCCTCTATAACCAGAACCTGCAGGCCGTGCCGCCGACGGGCTCGATTTCCTACATCAACCACTCGACCTCCTCGATCCATCCGATCGTCTCCAAGATCGAGATCCGCAAGGAAGGCAAGATCGGCCGCGTCTACTATCCGGCCGCCTTCATGACCAACGACAATCTCGATTACTACCAGGATGCCTATGAGATCGGGCCGGAAAAGATCATCGACACCTATGCGGCAGCGACGCAGCATGTCGACCAGGGCCTGTCGCTGACGCTGTTCTTCCGCGATACCGCAACCACCCGCGATATCAACAAGGCGCAGATCTACGCCTGGAAGAAAGGCATCAAGACCATCTACTATATCCGGCTTCGCCAGATGGCGCTTGAAGGCACGCAGGTTCAGGGCTGCGTCTCCTGCACGCTCTGAACTTTTGAGGGACCATGACAATGAATATGCAAATCAAACCGGCAAGCCGCGTTCGCGCCATCAACTGGAACCGCATCGAGGATGACAAGGATCTCGAAGTGTGGAATCGTCTGACCGGCAATTTCTGGCTGCCGGAAAAGGTGCCGCTCTCGAACGATATTCAGTCCTGGGCCACCCTGAAGCCGGAGGAGCAGCAGCTCACCATCCGCGTCTTCACCGGCTTGACGCTGCTCGACACGATCCAGAACGGCGTCGGCGCCGTCAAGCTGATGGCCGATGCCGTCACGCCGCATGAAGAGGCGGTGCTGTCGAACATCTCCTTCATGGAAGCCGTGCATGCGCGCTCCTATTCGTCGATCTTTTCGACACTCTGCCTGACGCCCGACGTCGATGATGCCTACCGCTGGTCGGAGGAGAACGAATTCCTGCAGCGCAAGTCGGCGCTGATCATGGAGCAATATTCCTCCGACGATCCCTTGAAGAAGAAGGTCGCGAGCGTCTTCCTCGAAAGCTTCCTGTTCTATTCGGGCTTCTATCTGCCGATGTTCTGGTCGAGCCGCGCCAAGCTCACCAATACGGCCGATATGATCCGCCTCATCATCCGCGACGAAGCCGTGCATGGCTACTATATCGGCTACAAGTTCCAGCGCGGCCTCGAACGGCTTTCGGAAGAGCGGCGGCAGGAAATCAAGGATTTCGCCTTCGATCTTCTGCTGGAGCTTTATGACAACGAAGCCAGATATACCGAAGCGCTCTATGACGGCGTCGGCCTGACCGAGGACGTCAAGAAGTTCCTGCACTACAACGCCAACAAGGCGCTGATGAATCTCGGCTACGAAGCGCTTTTCCCCTCCGAGGCCTGCAGGGTCAATCCGGCCATTCTTTCCGCACTCTCGCCGAATGCGGACGAGAACCACGACTTCTTCTCCGGCTCCGGCTCGTCCTATGTCATCGGCAAGGCTGTCGCCACCGAGGACGAAGACTGGAATTTCTGAGTCTTGTGCCCAGCGCGGCTGTAATGGAGTGAGAGCTGATGGTGTCGCGCCAGCCTCGCGGTCACGCAGCTGCATTCGCCTTCGTTTGAAAACACAAATGGCCGACCCTAGCGGATAGGGTCGGCCATGGAATCCATCGGGCTTTGACGGCCCGGATCGGCATTACTTGTTGAGTGCATCCTTCAGCGCCTTGGCCGGCGTGAAGGCAAGCTTCTTCGATGCGGCAACCTTGATGGTTGCCCCCGTTCCCGGATTGCGTGCTTCGCGCTCCGGCGTGTCCTTGACCTTGAACTTGCCGAAACCCGGAATCGAGGTTTCGGCGCCGGAGGTGGCGGCTCCGGTGATGGCTGCAAAGACGGCTTCTACGATCGCCTTGCTCTGAACTTTGGTGAGCTTATGCTCTGCGGCAATCTGATCTGCGATTTCATTAGTAGTGGTCATGAGGCTTCCCCCGCATTGGTGACGCCGGAATCATTTCCATTGCCGGTGCCTATTGTCACCTGGAGTCCTGCCCGGAAAGGCCGAGAATGCCTGCATTTCCACAATTTCCGACGTATCGGAGCCATTTCGGACGCTTTGCGCGGGTGATTTTCCAGTCGAAGAGCGAGCCGGGCAGTCGGCGGGAGAGCGGTTGGCGGCCTCCGGAGCGCCTGCGAATCTGCTGGAAAGGTCAGAATCGGGAGGCTCTAGCGCGTCTTTTCGCCGTGCGGATCCGGGCTATAGCGGCGTAATCGAGGCTGGTTTTTCGCAAGGATGGCCTATAGAGGCTTGCTCATGATGAATGAATGGGACAGGCAATGGAACACGAGATCAAGGTAGACAATCGTGGCGATTTCGGGCTTTGGGCCATCGAGGTCGCCAAGCAGATCATCAGCGATGAGGGCTTTGAACTGGCACGAGCGGCACGGGATGGCACGGATGATGATGTCCGCGCGGCCGGCAATGCGCTCGGGCAGGCGATCACCAATGCGCTGATGGAAGTCTATGACGGGCTGATCGAAGGCGCGGATGAAGATTAGGGGCGTCTCCGCAGGTTGCGGCCAGTCATCCGCATGCTCGCTTGATCGGCATGCTCAGGATTGAAGTTTTCAAGCTGCACCAACTTAAAATCGCACCTTACAATCGCGAACCGCCATTCCCATATAGGAGCGGATTAGTCTTTCTGCCCTATGACAGGAGAGCCAATGTTCAGTGCAATACCGCGTTTTGCCAAGATCGCAGCCATCGTCGTCCTTGCCGCCGCTTCGTCCGTAGCGACCTTTGACGCTGCCGATGCGCGTCGCGCTGGATCCAGCGGATTCGGAAGCCGCGGGACGCGTACCTTCGATACGCCGGCCATCACGAGGACAGCGCCCACGCAGGCAGCACCCATTGACCGGACGATGACGCAGCGACCGCCGCAGCAGACGACGACCCAGCCGCCGCTTGGCGCGCCCCAGCGTCCAGGTCTTTTCGGCGGCTTCGGCGGGTCGATGATCGGCGGCCTGATTGCCGGCGGCCTTCTCGGCATGCTACTCGGCCATGGTTTCGGCGGCGGCATCGGCTTCCTCGGCATGCTGCTGCAGATCGGCCTGATCGTGCTGCTCATCAGCTTTGCCATGCGGTTCTTCGCAAACCGCCAGCGCACGCAATATGCAGCGCCGGGATCGGGCACGTCTTACAACATGAACTCGATGAACAATGCGAGCGCATCGCAGCGTCCCTCTTTCTCCTTCCCATCCGTCGGCGGCGGAGCGGCGGCCGCGCAGAAGGCGCGTCAAGCCAATGACGAGATCGGGCTGCAGCAGGCCGATCTCGATCGCTTCGAGCATCTCCTCACCGAAATCCAGTCGGCCTACGGCAAGGAAGACTATGCGACGCTGCGCCGGCTGACCACGCCGGAGGCGATGTCCTACCTGGCGGAAGAGCTTGGGGAAAACGCGACCAATGGCGTGCGCAACAGCGTTTCCGACGTCCGCCTGCTGCAGGGCGATATTGCCGAGGCCTGGCGCGAGAATAATGCCGAATATGCAACGCTTGCGATGCATTATTCGAGCATCGACGCCCTGGTCGATCGCGCGACAGGAAAGCTCGTCGACGGCGACGATCGCAATCCTTCCGAGACGACCGAACTCTGGACCTTCGTACGCAAGCCTGGCGCCGAATGGACGCTTTCAGCGATCCAGGGGACGGAGCTGCATTAATCCACGCTGCTCCCGCAGAGAGCCGCCCCGCGAGGGATCGAGGGCGGCTAGTCATATTCAGAAACTGATAGCCCTTACTCCTTAAAACCTGAAGAAGTCGAGCGGGTGTCGAAGACGATGCGGCAGCCGCCTTGACTCGCCAAGTCTGTCCTATAATGTTCCGATGTGGAAACGTTACCACATCGGGAGGAAATAGATGAAATCCGCGCGGCTCAACCGCCTGTTCGGCGTGTCCGGAAATTGCTTCGATGTCGCTATCGATCATGGCATGTTCAATGAACAGACCTTTCTGGCCGGCATCGAGGATATGCGGACGGCCATCAAGGTCATTGCCGATGCCGCACCGGATGCCATTCAGCTTCCGCCAGGAACTGCCCCCATCCTACAGGCGATCCCCGGCAAACATCGTCCGGCACTCGTGTTGCGGACTGACATCGCCAATATCTACGGCAATCCGCTGCCCTCGGCACTGTTTTCCGAGATGATCGACCGAGGTGTGGAGCAGGCAGTGGCGCTCGATGCCGCCTGCGTCGTCGTCAATCTTTTGATGCTGCCTGACCAACCGGAGGTCTACCGCGCCTGCGTGCGCAACGTGAACAGCCTGAAGCGTGAGTGCGAGATCTATGGCATGCCGCTGATGGTCGAGCCACTCGTCATGCAGGATAATTCCAAGGGCGCCTATATGGTCGATGGTGCGATCGACAAGATCCTGCCGCTGGTGCGGCAGGCCGCCGAACTCGGCGCCGATATTATCAAGGCGGATCCTTGCGATAATGTGCAGGAGTATCATCGCGTCATCGAGATCGCCCAAGGCTTACCCGTGCTGGTGCGCGGCGGCGGCCGCGTGTCGGATCGGGAAATCCTTTCACGCACCAAGCAACTGATGGAGCAGGGCGCCCGTGGCATCGTCTATGGCCGCAACGTCATCCAGCACAACAATCCGGCTGGCATGACGCGCGCGCTGATGGCGATCGTCCATGAGGAGAGCTCCGTCGAAGACGCCTCCAGGCATCTCGCCTGACGCATCCTGGGGAGGAGGAAACATGAAGAGAGTATTCCGTTTCGGCGTTATCGGCTGCGGCCTGATGGGGCGCGAATTCGCAAGTGCCGCCGCCCGCTGGCTGCATCTTGCCGATACCAGGGCGCGGCCCGAAATCGTTGCCGTCTGCGATACCAATGCCGCACTTCTCGACTGGTTCATGGACAACGTGCCGTCGGTCCGGCAGTTTACCAAGGATTATAAGGAACTGCTCGCCAATCCGGATGTCGACGCGGTCTATTGCGCCGTGCCGCATGTGCTCCATCAGCAATTCTATGTGGATATCCTCAAGGCCGGAAAGCATTTGCTCGGCGAAAAGCCGTTCGGAATGGATGCGGCGCAGAACCGCGAGATCATGGCGGTTTTGGCCGAAAACCCGAAGCTTCTGGTCCGCTGCTCATCGGAAATGCCGTTCTTTCCGGGAGCGCAAAAGGTCATCGCGCTCGCTGAGAGTGGCGAGATGGGCGATATCCTCGAAGTCGAGGCTGGCTTCCTGCATTCCTCCGACATAGACAGGCAAAAGCCGATCAACTGGAAGCGCATGGCCGATATCAACGGCGACTATGGCTGCATGGGTGATCTCGGCATGCATGTGCTGCATGTGCCCTTGCGGCTCGGCTGGCGCCCGCAGACCCTGCATGCGCAGCTGGTCAAGAAGATCACCGAGCGACCGGACGGCAAGGGCGGCATGGTGCCGTGCACGACATGGGACAATGCAACGATCAGCGCCCGCGTGCAGACGAAAGATCAGGATTTCCCGATGGTGCTGAAGACCTGGCGCATCGCGCCGGGCGAAGCCAACACCTGGTACATTCGCATCCTCGGCATGAAGAAGAGCGCCTTCTTCACCACCAAGTCGCCACGGCAATGGCAGTGGATGGATTATAGTGGCGGCGCGCAGGCCTGGAGCACCGAGGATCTTGGATACGGCTCGCTCTTCCCGGCGATCACCGGCAAGATCTTCGAGTTCGGCTTCGCCGATGCCATCCAACAGATGTGGGCCGCTTTCGTCGACGAGCTGGCAGGCGGAAACGCCAATGGCTTTGCCTGTGCGACGCCGGAGGAAGCGCAGGCGCACCACGCGGTGCTGACGGCGGCACTGAAATCCGGTCGCGAGAATATCGTCGTGCCGGTCGACTATCAGGGAGCGTCTGCCCGATGAAGCGTTCCGAGATCAATGAAGCGCTGCAGCGCGCAAGCAAAACCTTAGACCATTGGCGATGGTCTCTGCCGGAATGGGGCTACTGGACTGCGGCGGATTTCGCCGCCAATCAGGAAGCGGCGCGCTATCTGCGTAGCCATCAGCTCGGATGGGACGTCACCGATTTTGGCTCCGGCCGGTTTGCCGAATGCGGTCTCGTGCTCTTTTGCCTGCGCAACGGCATCGTCGGTGTAGAGGGCGAGCGCAGCTATGCCGAGAAGCTGCTTTTCGTCGAGGAAGGGCAGGTGACGCCGACCCATCGCCATCAAGCCAAGATGGAGGACATCATCAACAGGGCCGGCGGCGATCTCGTGATCGAATTCGCCGCGACCGATGCCGGAGGCAATGTACTGAAGGACGATTTGGTCGTTCCGGTCGATGGCTTGCCGAGGAAGCTTGCCGCCTGGGAGCCGTTGGTTCTCTCTCCCGGCCAGAGCGTGACGATCCGCACCGGGCTCTATCATCACTTCTACGGCCGAAAGGGCGGTGGGCCGGTGTTCGTCGGCGAAGTCAGCCAGGTCAATGACGATAACAGCGATAATTACTTTCTGGAGCCGATTGGCCGCTTCGCGGCGATCGAGGAGGATGAGCCGCCTCTCAGACCCCTCTGGAACGAGGCAGGTGGCTGATGCGGACCGGGGAGGAGGTTCGAGGCGGCGAGAAAAAGGATAAGGGAGGCATTGTCTGCGCTGGCAATTTCATTGTCGACCGCGTGCACACGCTGTCCTATTGGCCAGAGCAGGGTAATCTTGCCCATATCCTGCATCAGGATGTGGGCGTTGGGGGAGGGGCCGCCAACGTCGTCACCGACCTTGCCTCGCTCGGCTTTCCCGGAAAGCTCGCCGCTGCTGGCTGCATCGGCGCGGATATCGATGGAGAGATCGTCAGGGCGCGGCTTCAGAGCGCCGGCATCGATACAAGCGGCCTGCGTGAACTTCCCGACCGCGCGACGGCGCACACGCATGTCATGAATGTGCCGGGGCAGAACCGCACCTTCTTCTATCATGGCGGCGCCAATGATGCGGTGACGGATGCACTCGTCTCACCTTCCGTCTTTGCGGATGCCGGTTACCGGCTGTTCTATCTCGGCTATCTCATGCTGTTGCCCGGTCTCGACACGATCGACGCGGATGGGCGATCCGGGGCATCGCGCCTGCTGGAGGCCGCGCGCAATGCCGGCCTCACCACCTGCGTCGATTTCGTCTCCAGCGAGGATCCAGAGTTCGCGGCGAAGGTCGGCGCGGCCCTGCCATACTGCGATTTCCTCGTCATCAATGAATTCGAGGCGGGGCGGGCAACCGGCGTGACCGTGCGCGACACGAAGGGCGAGTTGATCGATTCCGCACTTCTGACTGCCGGTGAGCGGCTGCTGGCGGCAGGCGTCGCCAAGGGCGCGATCATTCATGCCCCGGAGATCTGCTTCTGGTTTACGCCGGGGTGCCCGCCTACTATTTCCAGATCGCGATCGATCGATCCGGCTGAAATCGTCAGTACCGTCGGTGCCGGCGATGCCTTCTGCGCCGCCGTGCTCTACGGCCTTCATGAGAACTGGCCCGTCGAGCGCATCTGCGCCGCCGCCCATGCCACCGCTGCCCGTTGCCTGGGAGGTGCGACCGCGACGGACGGCATAGCAGACATGGCAACGCTTCTCAAGGATGTGAAGACGATGCAGCATGCATGTGCTTGATGTGCCAGCTACGGAACGGCAACGCGTATGATTGGATGCTATGGTGCCGACGGGAGTGGCGCGATAGGATCAAGACATTGAACCTTATGCTCGGAGGAGGAGAATGAGGGCAGTCCGTTTGGAATCGATCGGATCCATGGCCATGCGCATTGTGGAAAAGCCGAGCGCTGGATCGGGGGATATCATCGTCCGGGTTCTGGCCGCCGGCATCTGCGGATCAGACCGGCATATGTACAAGGGTGAGTATCCGACGGCCATGCCGGTGGCATTGGGCCATGAATTCTGCGGCCTCGTGGAGGAGGTGGGCGAGGGCGTTTCGTCCTTCATGGGCGGTGAGCTCGTGACGGTGGACCCGAATATCGCCTGCGGCACTTGCCCCGCCTGCCGGCGCGGGCGGCCGAATCTCTGCGCCAATCTGAAGGCCATCGGGGTGACGCGGGACGGCGGCTTTGCCGAATATGTCGCGGTTCCCTGCGGCCAGGCGTTCACGCTGCCTCCCGATCTCGATCCTGTCCATGGCGCCTTTTGCGAGCCGCTCGCCTGCTGCCTCCATGCCATCGACAAGGCGAATATCAGCCCCGGCGACAGCGTCGCCATATTGGGCGGCGGCGTGATCGGCCTGCTGATGGTGCAGCTGGCCCGCCTCGCCGGTGCCGACCAGATCATCCTGATCACGAGACAGCTGTCGCGGCGCGAGGCGGCGTTGCGGCTGGGGGCGACGCTGGCCCTCGACCCGACGGCGGCGGATGCGGTTGCCGCCGTCAAGGACGCGATCGATGGCGGCGTGGATGTCGTCATAGAATGCGCCGGAGTCCCAGAAACGCTGCGGACCGGCGTGCGGATGGCGCGACGCGGCGGTGCCTTCGTGCTGTTCGGAGTGACGCCGGCGGGGCTCGAAGTGCCCATTCTGCCGTTCGATCTGCTCGTCAATGAAGTCGAAATCAGGCCGGCCTATCTCAATCCCTTCACCCATTCCCGGGCTGCGGCCATGGTGGCGAGTGGTATTCTGGAGCTGGATTCGCTTGTCACGAAGACCATAAGCCTCGAAGAGGTCGCGAGTGTGGTCGGCAACGTGCCATTGGCCGGCGAGATCAAGGTCATCGTCCGGCCGTGAATGCCGACCGAAGGCGGTGTGCATTCATTTGCGAGCCGGGCCGGTGGAATCGCGCTCGATCAAGGTGACGGGGATTTTGACGATGGCGTCCGTCCGGGGCTCCCGGTCAGTCTGTTGCTCTTCGATCAGAAACTCCAATCGCCGAACTGCCTGTTCGCCGACACTACGGATCGGCTGGGCGACGGTCGTCAGCCGCGGAAAGACATAGGCCGCCTCCGGCAAATCGTCGAAGCCGATGACCGAATAGTCGCGTGGTACGGAAAAGCCATGATCCTGAACGGCATGAATTGCGGCGATCGCCGAAATATCGGTCGTCCCGATGATGGCCGTCACCTCGGGGCGGGAGGCCACCAATTCCCTCGCGAGCGGATAGGTCGCCGCGAAGCTATGCTCCTCGGCCATGGACACGACCGCGGGCGCTATACCGCTCTCGGCCATTTCCGCCGCGATGCCGCGAAGGCGAAGCTGGACGGGCTGGCTGTGCGCAGGCGCGCCGACAATGCCGATCAGCCGATGGCCGAGGCTGATCAGATGGCGGGCCATCAAACGCCCGCCCTCCTCATGATCGGCCATGACGGCATCATCGGCAATTCCGGTGAGCTCGCGGTCGATGGCGACGATCGGGATCTGCGCGTCGCGCAGCGCTTCGAAATGCTCGGTGCTGCCGAAGGCGCTAGCCACGATGACGCCGTCGACGCGCTGGGACAGCAGCATGGAAATGTAGCGCGCCTCGTGATCCATGTTTTCCGCCGTGCTGCAGATCAACGTCTGATAGCCGCGCCGGAACAGGTCCTGTTCGATGGCATGGGCGAGGATGCCGAAGAAGGGCACGTCGATCGATGGCAGCATCAGTCCGATCATCCGGCTCGGGGCGCCGCGAAGCATGCGAGCGCCCTTGCTCGGCGTATAGTTGAGCGTACGGATGGCAGCCTCCACACGCTCACGCAGTTCCGGAGAGGCATAGCCGCTATTGTTCAGCACGCGTGAGACTGACGAGACCGATGTTCCTGCGAGCTTGGCGATATGTCTGATGCTGGTGGTCACTGGCTCGCATTTCTTTGTCTGGCGGTCGTATAGTCGTAGGACGTGGCCGTAAAAACTCGACCCGTGTCCGTCGACTAAATCACTGCTGGGAAGCGGCATCAAGCGCGATGCGGGAACATCTCCGCTCGTCTCGGCAACCCCGTGGGCATTTATAAGATTTTTATATCTTCTCCTATCCGTCCGTCTCGAACCTTAATGCGGTTCGGTCGCATATTGTATGGCGAAGATACACCTGAAGTGCTCTTCCCCAGGCAGAATGAAAACAAGCGCTTTCGTGTGAAGCGCCCTCCTTTATTTCTGCATTCAACAATAACAATCAAGGACTCGCGATCGATGATGGACATCATTCTTGTCGGGATCGGCGTTTTATTCTTCCTCCTTTGTGTCGCTTATACCAAGGCCTGCGACAGCCTCTAGTCGGAGAGACGGCAATGCTTCTCGATTACGTTCTCGGTGGCGGCGTGACGATCTTTCTCACGGTCTACCTGGTCTATGCTCTTATTCGTCCCGAGCGCTTCTGACAGCGCTGGATAGGGAAAGTTACCTCCATGACCTTCAACGGATGGCTTCAGATCCTCCTTTACATCGGGATCCTACTCCTGCTCGTCAAACCGCTCGGCGGTTACATGACACGTGTCTTTACCGGCGAGCGCACCTTCCTCTCTTTCGTCCTCCGTCCTGTGGAACGGGGGCTTTATCGTCTGGCCGGCACGAACGAGCGCGAAGAGCAGCACTGGACGACCTATTCGGTCTCCATGCTGCTGTTCAGCCTTGCCGGCTTTCTCGCTCTCTACGCGCTGCAGCGACTGCAGGGCGGCTTGCCGTATAATCCGGCCGACATGAGCGCGGTCGGACCGGAACTGTCCTTCAACACAGCGACCAGCTTCGTCACCAATACCAATTGGCAGAACTACGGCGGCGAAAGCACCATGTCCTATCTCGTGCAGATGGCCGGCCTCACCGTGCAGAACTTCGTTTCCGCGGCAACCGGCATCGCCATCGCCATTGCGCTGATCCGCGCATTTGCGCGCGCTTCGGGTAAGGCGATCGGCAACTTCTGGGTCGATATGACACGAGCCACGCTCTATGTCCTGCTGCCGATCTGCATCATCCTGACGATTGTATTCGTCTATCTCGGCGTCCCGCAGACGCTCGGCCCCTATGTCAACGCAACGACGCTCGAAGGTGCACAGCAGACGATTGCCGTCGGTCCCGTTGCCTCGCAGCTTGCCATCAAGATGCTCGGCACGAATGGCGGCGGCTTCTTCAACGCCAACTCGGCGCATCCGTTCGAAAACCCGGATGCCATCTCCAACCTCCTGCAGATGCTGGCGATCTTCGCCATCGGTGCGGCGCTCACCAACGTCTTCGGCCGCATGGTCGGCAGCCAACGGCAGGGCTGGGCGATCTTGGCTGCGATGGGCACGCTGTTCATCGCCGGCGTGATCGTCACCTATTGGGCTGAAGCGGCAGGCAACCCGCTCGTTCATGCGCTCGGCATCCAGGGCGGCAACATGGAAGGCAAGGAAGTCCGCTTCGGGATTGCCGCCTCGTCGCTCTTCGCCGTCATCACCACCGCTGCATCCTGCGGCGCGGTCAACGGCATGCTCGACAGCTTCACGGCGATCGGCGGCCTGATCCCCCTCATCAACCTGCAGCTCGGCGAAGTCATCGTCGGCGGCGTCGGCGCCGGTTTCTACGGCATCCTGATGTTCGTCGTCATCGCCATCTTCGTTGCCGGCCTGATGGTCGGGCGCACGCCGGAATATCTCGGCAAGAAGATCGAGGCCAAGGAAGTGAAGATGGCAATGCTTGCCGTGCTTTGCCTGCCCGCCGGCATGCTGATCTTCACGGCGATCTCCGTGGTATTGCCCTCCGCCGTCGCTTCGATCGCCAATGCAGGCCCGCACGGCTTCTCGGAAATCCTCTATGCCTACAGTTCGGCCGCGGCAAACAACGGCTCGGCGTTCGCCGGCCTGACCGGCAATACCTCCTGGTACAATATCACGCTCGGTATCGTCATGCTGATCGGCCGCTTCCTGGTCATCGTTCCGGCCCTTGCGATTGCCGGTTCCCTGATCAGCAAGAAGACGGTTCCCGCTTCGGCCGGCACCTTCCCGACGGATGGCCCGCTTTTCGTCGGCTTACTAGTCGGCACGATCCTCATCGTCGGCGGCCTGACCTTCTTCCCGGCGCTGGCGCTCGGACCGATCGTCGAACACCTGGCGATGATCGCGGGCCAGACCTTTTAAGGAATGACGGCCATGAGCCAACCGCTTCTAGGCAAGCTTCGAAAAGTCATCGATCCACGCCCCTTCGACAGGGGGCGTGGCCCGGCCGGAATAACCTGCGCTTCCGACGCCATTTTGCTGGCGATGGTTGCCCTGTTCCTCGGCCTTGTCGTCTTCGGATTTTTGATCGGCTGATCGGCTGCGTTCCGATCTGACGTTTTCCTCTTCACGCTGGAGCCTCTTATGAGCCAGTTAAAATCAGCGAGTATTCTGGATTCTCGCATCCTCGTTCCGGCGATCGGCGCTTCGTTCAAGAAGTTGAACCCGCGCACGCTCGCCAAGAACCCCGTCATGTTCGTGGTCGCCGTCGTTTCGATGCTGACCACCGTCCTCTTCCTGCGCGACCTCATCACAGGCGGCGGCAATCTCGGCTTCTCGCTGCAGATCAATATCTGGCTGTGGTTCACGGTGCTGTTTGCCAATTTCGCCGAAGCCGTAGCCGAAGGCCGCGGCAAGGCACAGGCGGATTCGCTGCGCAAGTCGCGCACTGAAACGCAAGCCAAACTTCTGACCGGCGACAGCCGCACCGACTACAAGATGGTGCCTGGCACCAGCCTGAAGGTCGGTGACGTCGTTCTGGTCGAAGCCGGCGATATCATCCCGTCTGATGGCGAAGTTATCGAAGGCGTCGCTTCCGTCAACGAAGCCGCGATCACCGGTGAATCGGCGCCGGTCATCCGTGAATCGGGTGGCGACCGTTCGGCCGTGACCGGCGGCACGCAGGTTCTGTCGGATGAAATCCGCGTGCGCATCACGGCTGCCGCCGGCTCGACCTTCATCGACCGCATGATCGCGCTGGTCGAAGGTGCCGAACGGCAGAAGACGCCGAACGAAATCGCGCTCAACATCCTGCTGGCCGGCATGACGCTGATCTTCGTGCTGGCGACCGTCACCATCCCGAGCTTTGCCGCCTATGCCGGTGGTTCGATCCAGACGGTCGTGCTCGTCGCGCTCTTCGTGACGCTGATCCCGACCACCATCGGCGCTCTGCTCTCGGCAATCGGTATTGCCGGCATGGACCGTCTGGTGCGCTTCAACGTGCTCGCCATGTCGGGCCGCGCCGTCGAAGCCGCCGGCGACGTCGACACGCTGCTTCTCGACAAAACCGGCACGATCACGCTTGGCAACCGTCAAGCGACCGCGTTCCGCCCGGTCCGTGGCATCAGCGAGCAGGATCTCGCCGATGCAGCACAGCTTGCTTCGCTTGCCGACGAGACGCCTGAGGGACGCTCGATCGTCGTGCTTGCCAAGGAGAAATATGCGATCCGCGGCCGCGACATGACGAGCCTGAAGGCGACCTTCGTTCCCTTCACCGCCCAGACCCGCATGAGCGGCGTCGATCTCGAAGGCTCCTCGATCCGCAAGGGTGCCGTCGATGCTGTCGTCACCTATGTCGAAGGTGCTGCCAATGGCAGCCATGAAGGCACCGCCGTCATGTCGCGCACATCAAGCGAAACGCTGCGCGAGCTGCAGGTGATCGCTGACGAGATCGCCAAGGCGGGCGGTACGCCACTTGCCGTCGCGCGTGATGGCCGCCTGCTTGGCGTCATCCATCTGAAGGACATCGTCAAGGGCGGCATCCGCGAACGCTTTGCGGAACTGCGCCGCATGGGTATCCGCACCGTGATGATCACGGGCGACAACCCGCTGACGGCGGCCGCCATCGCCGCAGAAGCCGGCGTCGACGATTTCCTTGCCCAGGCAACGCCTGAAATGAAGCTGGCGCTGATGCGCCAGGAGCAGGCGCAGGGCAAGCTCGTCGCCATGTGCGGTGACGGCACGAATGACGCGCCGGCACTTGCCCAGGCCGATGTCGGCGTGGCCATGAACACCGGCACCGTCGCTGCCCGCGAAGCCGGCAACATGGTCGATCTCGACAGCGACCCGACGAAGCTCATCGAGATCGTCGAGATCGGCAAGCAACTGCTGATGACCCGCGGCGCGCTGACGACCTTCTCCATCGCCAACGATATCGCGAAATATTTCGCCATCATCCCGGCAATGTTCATCGCCTTCTATCCGCAGCTGAAGATGCTGAACATCATGGGGCTGGCCACACCGCAAAGCGCCATCCTCTCGGCGATCATCTTCAACGCGCTCATCATCGTCGCACTGATCCCGCTGTCGCTGAAGGGTGTTCGCTACCGGCCGATCGGCGCCGGCGCGCTGCTCAGCCGCAACCTGCTGATCTACGGCCTCGGCGGCATCATCGTTCCCTTCATCGGCATCAAGGCCATCGACATGGCGATCACCGCCATCGGCCTCGCCTAAGGAGCTTCTCTCATGTTGAAACAAATCAGACCCGCGATCGTCATGATCGTCGCCACGACCGTCCTGACCGGCCTTGCCTATCCGCTTGCCATGACGGGTGTCGCCCAGACGCTCTTTCCCCATCAGGCCAATGGCAGCCTGGTGGAGAAGGACGGCAAGGTGATCGGCTCCAGCCTGATCGGCCAGAATTTCACGGCGGATAAATATTTCCACGGTCGCCCGTCGGCCACATCAGGCGCCGACCCGAATGACCCGACCAAATCGGTTTCCGCACCCTATAATGCCGCCAATTCCGGTGGTTCCAATCTCGGTCCGACCAATTCGGCTCTGATGACACGCATCAAGGGCGATGCCGCAACGCTGCAGGCTCAGAATCCGAACGTGCCAGTTCCGATCGATATGGTGACCACATCGGGCAGCGGCCTCGATCCTGACATCTCGCCGGATGACGCCTATTTCCAGGTGCCGCGCGTGGCCAAGGCCCGCAACATGGATGAGGCCAAGGTCAAGTCGCTCGTCGACGCCGCCATCGAGCCGCGAGAGCTCGGCGTTCTCGGTGAGCCTGTGGTCAATGTGCTGGCATTGAACCAGGCGCTCGATGCTTCTATGACTCAATGAGTTGAAGAGGTTGAGGCGGTTAGTGCCGTCTCAACCTTATCAGGAAAGACGACCCGCGAATGGCAGATGAAAGCCGCGACATGTTGAGCAGGCCTTCCCCCGATGCGCTTCTCGAAAAGGCGCGGGCAGAGACACGCGGACGGTTGAAGGTTTTCCTGGGTGCGGCGCCCGGTGTCGGCAAGACCTACGAGATGCTGATGTCCGGTAGGGCGAAGATAGCCGACGGTGTCGATGTCGTCGTCGGCGTGGTCGAGACGCACGGCCGCCGCGAGACGCAGGCCTTGCTCGACGGGTTCGAGATCATTCCGCGCATCAATGTCGATTACAAGGGGCGCGCGCTCGAGGAAATGGATCTCGACGCGATCTTGAAGCGCCGTCCCGAACTGGTGCTCGTCGACGAACTTGCCCACACCAATGCGCATGGCAGCCGGCATCCGAAGCGCTATCTCGACGTCAAGGAGCTTCTCGAGCGCGGGATCGACGTCTACACGACGCTGAATATCCAGCATGTCGAAAGCCTGAACGACGTCGTCTCCCAGATCACCCGCATCCGTGTGCGCGAGACCGTGCCCGATTCCATCATCGATCTTGCCGACGATGTCGAGATCATCGACTTGACGCCGGACGATCTCATCAAGCGGCTGCATGACGGCAAGGTCTATGTGTCGAAGACGGCCGAGCGGGCACTGACCAACTATTTCACGCCCGGCAACCTGACTGCGCTTCGCGAACTGGCGCTGCGGCGGACCGCACAGCGCGTCGACGACCAGCTCCTGACCCATATGCAGGCGCATGCGATCCCCGGTCCTTGGGCTGCCGGCGAGCGTGTTCTCGTCTCCATCGATCATCATCCGCGCTCAGCATCGCTTGTCCGCTATGCCGCACGCATGGCGTCGCGCCTACGCGCCCCCTGGGCTGCCGTCTATGTCGAAACCAACCGCTCGATCGGTCTGACGGAGGTGCAGCGCGACACGATTGCCGCAACGCTCAGGCTTGCCGAACAGCTCGGCGGCGAGGCAATTACCCTTCCGGGCCGCGAGGTGGCGGAGGAACTGCTTCGCCATTCGGCGAGCAATAATGTGACCCACATCGTCATCGGTTCGCCGAAGATTGGTTCCTGGCGCGATTGGTCCCGCCGTTCGGTTTCCTATGATCTCATCCGCAAGGCCGGAGACATCAGCGTCCACGTCATTTCCGGCAGCGAAGCGGATGGTCAGGCGGCTAGCCGCGGCGTCAAGGTCGCGCCTTCGCCTCCGCCCTTTCAGCTGCGCGGCTATATTCTGGCAACGCTCTATGTCGCCATCGCGCTCGGTTTCTGCGTCATCCTCGATCAGGTGCTGGATGTGCGAAACCTGGCGCTCGTCTTCCTGATGGCGGTGCTGGCGAGCGCGGTCACGCAAGGCCTGCGTCCGGCACTTTATTCCTGTTTTCTCGGCGCGCTCGCCTTCAATTTCTTCTTCCTGCCGCCGCGCTATACGCTGACGATCAGCGATCCGGAAAGCGTGCTCGCCTTCTTCTTTTTCTTGGGCGTCGCGGTGATCGCCAGCAATCTGACCGCGACGGTGCAACGACAGGCGGTGGCGGCGCGGCAGCGGGCGCGAACGACCGAGGATCTCTATCTCTTCTCCAAAAAGCTCGCCGGCACCGGCACGCTCGACGATGTTCTTTGGGCAACGGCCTTTCAACTGGCCTCGATGCTGAAGCTGCGGGTCGTGCTGCTTCTGCCGGAGCATGGCACGATCGCCGTCAGGGCCGGCTATCCGCCTGACGATACGCTCGATGATGCCGATATCGCCGCGGCGCGCTGGGCCTGGGAGCACAATCATGCAGCGGGCCGCGGCGCCGATACCTTGCCCGGTGCCAAGCGCCTTTACGTTCCGCTCCGCACAGGCCGAACCGCCGTTGGCGTCATCGGCTTGGACAGCGATCGTCGCGATGGCCCGCTTCTGACGCCCGAGCAGCAGCGGCTGCTCGATGCCCTGGCCGATCAGGCAGCGCTTGCCATCGAGCGGGTGCAGCTGGTGGCCGATGTCGACCGTGCGAAGTTGGCCGTGGAGGCGGATCGGCTGCGCTCCGCGTTGCTGACATCCATTTCCCATGACCTGAAGACGCCGCTTGCCGCCATCCTCGGTGCGGCGGGAACCTTGCGCGATTATCTGGAGACGTTGCCGAACGAGGACCGGGTCGATCTCCTGTCGACCGTCATCGATGAATCCGAACGCCTCAACCGTTTCATCGCCAATCTGCTCGATATGACCAAGATCGAGTCCGGTGCCATGGAGCCGAATTATGCGCTGCATTATGGCGGCGATATCGTCGGCAGCGCGTTGCGGCGGGCCGAAAAAATCCTGGCTCATCACCGCCTCGACGTGCAGATGCCCGTCGATCTGCCGATGGTGAAGGTCGATCCGGTCCTGTTCGAGCAGGTGCTCTTCAACCTGCTCGACAACGCCGCCAAATACGCACCGGAAGGATCGGCCATCCGCCTCGAGGCCTGGGCCGATATCGACAATATCGTCTTCAGGGTCATGGACGAAGGTTTGGGCATTCCGCCTGCCGACCTCGAACGCGTCTTCGATACGTTCTACCGCGTGCGCAAGGGCGATCAGGTGCGTGCCGGAACCGGCCTTGGCCTTTCCATCTGCCGCGGTTTCATCGAGGCGATGGGGGGCACGATTGCCGCTGGCAACAGAACGGATCGGCAAGGGGCTGTCTTCACCATCCGCCTGCCGAAACCAACAGATGTCCCGAAGCTGGATGACCTGAAATGAACACCACTGCCGTCAAGATTCTCGTCGTCGACGACGAGCCGCCGATCCGCAAATTGCTGCGCGTCGGTCTCGGTGCCCAGGGCTATGTCGTCAACGAGGCGCAGAGCGCCGCGTCGGCTCAGGCATCGGTCGCCGAGGATCAACCGGATCTGATCGTGCTCGATCTCGGCTTGCCCGACAAATCCGGCCAGGATCTGCTTTTGGAATGGCGCGAGGATGGCGTGCAGATCCCGGTCGTCATTCTGTCGAGTCGCACGGACGAGGCGGGTATTGTCAAGGCGCTCGAAAGCGGCGCCGATGATTACGTGACCAAGCCTTTCGGCGTCAATGAACTTGCCGCCCGCATTCGCGTGGCACTACGCCATCGCCTGCAGCAGCAGGGCGAAAAAGCAATATTCCAGACCGGCGGCCTCTCCATCGATCTCGTCAAGCGCATCGTCAAGGTGGATGGCAAGGAAATCAAGCTGTCGCCGAAGGAATACGATATCCTGCGCGTGCTTGCCCAGCATGCCGGCAAGGTGCTGACGCATCAGTTCCTGCTGAAGCAGATCTGGGGGCCGGCGGCCGATGTCCAGTACCTGCGCGTCTATGTCCGCCAGCTCCGGCAGAAGATCGAGGAGATTCCCGATCAGCCGCACTATATCACTACCGAGACGGGCGTCGGCTATCGCCTGCGCGAGCCGGATTGATGATGTCGTCAGTACCTCTATTCCGTTGTCGAGGTGTTTTCACCTCGATCTCGCAACGATGACAATCGAACGACCGATTGCTCGACCCTGAGTGCGACCATGGACCTTTCCACGATCATTCTTCCCGAACACGTTTTTGTCGGATTGGCGGCGCCGACCAAATGGCGGGCGCTGCAGATGCTGTCATTGAAGGCGGCCAGTTGCTTCGGCCTGGATGAGGCAATGGTTCTGCGGGTGCTGGAGGCTCGCGAGAGGCTGGGCACCACAGGCATCGGCAATGGCGTTGCCGTTCCGCATGCCGCCATTGCCGGCATGACCAGACCGCGTGGATTGATGGTGCGCTTTGCCCATGCCGTCGATTTCGAGGCTATAGACGATATCCCGACGGAATGGGCATTCGTGCTGCTTTTCGGTGAGGGCGGCCGGAGCGACTATCTGAACGTACTTGCCGCGATCGCTAGGCGGCTGCGGACGGAAGGCGTGCTGACGGCAATGCGGCAGGCCAAGAGCGCCGACGAGCTCTATTCGGTCTTTATGTCCGACTCCATCGCCTGAGGACGCTTGGATGGCGCGCTGTTTCCTGTTCGGGAATGTGATTTCACTTTTTGAGATTCTATGGGATGCTGTTCTCCGGAGTTACCTAAAACGGGAACGGTCTTCGTTACTTTATACGACCAAGTTGGTAGGGTTTAAGGACAAACGAAGGGGGTGCATCCATGCAGACGATAAAGCTTTCCCGGCTTCTCGCCACAGCAGTTCTGATCGGCAGTTTTTCGGTCGCGGCCGTCGCGCCGACCTGGGCGGCGGATAAGACGTTTCTCAATGTTTCCTACGATCCGACGCGTGAATTGTATAAGGATTTCAACGCGGCTTTTGCTTCCAAGTGGAAGAAGGATACGGGCGAAACCATCAACATCAAGGCTTCGCATGGCGGTTCCGGCGCGCAGGCCCGTTCGGTCATCGACGGTCTCGACGCCGATGTCGTGACGCTGGCGCTTGAAGGCGATATCGACGCGATCGCCAAGGCGACGCACAAGATCCCGGCCGACTGGAAGACCAAGTTCCCGAACAATTCCGTTCCCTACACCTCGACCATTGTTTTCCTGGTGCGCAAGGGCAATCCCAAGGGCATCAAGGACTGGGCGGATCTGGTCAAGGACGGCGTCGAAGTCATCACGCCGAACCCGAAGACGTCGGGTGGTGCCCGCTGGAATATCCTGGCGGCCTGGGCCTGGGCCAAGCAGGCCAATGGTGGCGATGATGCCAAGGCGCAGGACTATGTCGCGCAGCTCCTGAAGCATGTCCCGGTTCTCGATACCGGTGCGCGCGGCGCGACGACGACCTTCGTGCAGCGTGGCCTCGGTGATGTTCTGCTCGCCTGGGAAAATGAAGCCTATCTCTCGCTCGATGAGCTCGGTCCCGACAAATTCGAGATCGTGACACCTTCCGTCTCGATCCGCGCCGATCCGCCGGTTGCCATCGTCGATGGCAATGTCGACACCAAGGGCACGCGCAAGGTCGCGGAAGCCTATCTCAACTATCTGTACTCGGATGAAGGTCAGAAGATCGCCGCCAAGCACTATTACCGGCCGATCAAGCCGGAAGCGGCCGATCCCAAGGACGTCGCGCGTTTCCCGACCCTGAAACTGGCAACCATTGACGATTTCGGCGGATGGTCTAAAGCTCAGCCGAAATTCTTCGCTGACGGGGGCGTCTTCGATCAGATCTACAAGCCGGGACAATAAGACTGAATGCATTCTATAACCCGCAAACGGTGGCGGTTACGGCAGCCGAGCGTCATTCCGGGCTTCGGATTGGCGCTCGGCGTTACCTTGGCTTGGCTCATCTTCATCGTTCTCATTCCGTTGTCGGGATTGCTGTGGAAGAGCAGTTTTCTCGGCTGGGAAAAATTCTGGGCCTTGGCTCTCGATACGCGTACGCTCTATGCGCTGCGCATGAGCTTTGGCGGCGCTTTCATCGCCGCGCTCGTCAATGCCGTGCTTGGGCTCATCCTCGCCTGGGTGCTGGTGCGTTATCGCTTTCCGGGCAAACGCATCCTCGATGCCATGGTCGATCTGCCATTCGCCTTGCCGACGGCGGTGGCCGGCATTGCCTTGACGACGCTCTATGCGCCGAATGGCTGGATCGGCCAGTTCCTGACACCGCTCGGCATCAAGATCGCCTTTACCCCGGTCGGCATCGTCATCGCACTGATTTTCGTCGGCCTGCCCTTCGTCGTTCGCACGGCGCAGCCCGTCATGGAGGAGATCGACCGTGAGGTCGAGGAGGCGGCGGCAACCCTTGGGGCGAACCGCTTTCAGACGATCACGCGCGTACTGCTGCCGGGCCTGGCGCCTGCGGCGCTGACCGGCTTTGCTCTGGCCTTTGCACGCGCGGCCGGCGAGTACGGATCGGTCATCTTCATCGCCGGAAACAGACCCTATGTCTCGGAAATCGCACCGCTGCTCATCGTCATTCGCCTGGAGGAATATAATTATGCCGCGGCGACGGCGATCGCGACGCTGATGCTGTTCATTTCCTTCACCATGCTTTTGATCATCAATCTCATCCAGTCGTGGAGCAGAAGGAGATATGGCTATGGCGCATGATCTTTCTGCCCCTGTCGAAACGGGTCATTCCGTCATCACCGAAAGCCGGGTCGCGCGCATCATCTTCATATTGATTTCGCTCGTCTTTCTGACGTTGATGGTGCTCCTGCCTCTGGCCGCCGTCTTCGTCGAGGCTTTCCGTAAAGGGGTCGAGACCTTCTTTGGGGCTCTGGTCGACGAGGAGACCTTCGCGGCCATCCGGCTCACCTTGATCGTTGCGGGCATCAGCGTGCCGCTGAACCTTGTCTGCGGCATCGCCGCCGCATGGGCGATCGCCAAGTTCGAATTCAAGGGCAAGGCCTTCCTGACGACGCTGATCGATCTGCCGTTTTCCGTTTCTCCGGTTATATCGGGCCTGGTCTTCGTGCTGTTGTTCAGTTCGAACAGCACGCTCGGCCCCTGGCTGCAGAGCCATGGCATACAGATCCTGTTTGCCGTGCCGGGGCTCGTGCTGGCGACGATGTTCGTCACCTTTCCTTTCGTTGCGCGCGAACTGATCCCGCTGATGCAGGAGCAGGGCACCGCGGATGAGGAGGCGGCACTCTCGCTCGGCGCCAACGGCTGGCAGACCTTTTGGTATGTCACGCTGCCGAACATCAAATGGGGCCTGCTTTACGGCGTGCTGCTCTGCAATGCCCGCGCCATGGGGGAGTTCGGAGCCGTTTCGGTCGTTTCGGGTCACATCCGCGGCGAAACCAACACCATGCCGCTGCAGGTCGAGATTCTCTATAACGAATATAATTTCTCGGGGGCATTCGCGGTTGCCACGCTTCTCGCCCTGCTTGCCCTTGTCACACTTATACTGAAGACGCTGCTGGAAATGCGCTATAGCGAAGAGATCGCAGCCAGCCGGCGTCACTGAAGGAATTCTTGATGGAAGTTCGCGTTCAAAACCTGCGCAAGGAATTCGGTCGCTTTCCCGCATTGCATGATGTGTCCCTGGATATCCGCTCGAGCGAGCTGATTGCGCTTCTTGGCCCATCGGGCTCCGGCAAGACGACGCTGCTGCGCCTGATTGCCGGATTGGAAACCCCGACGGAGGGGCAGATCTTCTTCGGCGACGAGGATGCATCGCGAAAGACGGTGCAGCAGCGCAATATCGGCTTCGTGTTTCAGCACTACGCGCTGTTTCGGCACATGACTGTGATTGATAATATTTCTTTCGGCCTGAAAGTCCGCTCTGCATCGCGTCGCCCGCCGCGCGATGAAATTCGCCGGCGTGCCGTGGAGCTGTTGGAGTTGGTGCAGCTGAACGGGCTGGAGAAGCGCTATCCGGCCCAGCTTTCCGGCGGTCAGCGCCAGCGCGTGGCACTGGCGCGCGCCATGGCGGTCGAGCCGAACGTTTTGCTTCTGGACGAGCCCTTCGGCGCTCTCGACGCGCAGGTCCGCAAGGACTTGCGCAAGTGGCTGCGGGAAATCCATGACCGGACCGGCCATACCACCGTGTTCGTGACCCATGACCAGGAAGAGGCGCTGGAGCTCGCCGACCGCGTGGTCGTGCTCAACAAGGGTGCAATCGAGCAGGTCGGAACGCCGGACGAGATTTACGACACGCCGAATTCTCCTTTCGTCTATAGCTTCATCGGCCAATCCAATCGCCTGAAGGTGCGCATCACCAGCGGTGAGGTCTGGTTCGATGACAAACCGCTCGGACTCAGCACGCCGCACGAGCCCGATGGCGAAGCCCATCTGTATTTCCGCCCCCACGACATCGAGTTGCGTGACGGGGATGGCGGCGCGATCGCGGGCCTGCTCGTTGCCAGCAGGCGTGTGGCAGGCACTCGTCATCTTGAGATCAATATCGGTGCAGAGCACGATCCTATCGAGATCGAACTGCCGCCGAACAAGGCGGATGCCTTGGATCGCAACCGCATCGCCTTCAGGCCGACACGCTGGAAGCTGTTTCGCAACGGCGACTAAAGCAGTTCAGCTTTTCTCGGAATCTCCGAGCCGCTCCATCTCGTAGTTCTCCAGCAATTCCAGGAAACCGCAGCGCATTTCCTGGAATTGCCTGAGGATCAGTCCTCGGGATGGGCGGCCGAGGCGAAGCCACCGCCCTGGTAGATGACGGTCGGATCGGTGGGATCCTCCGGGGGCGCTTTCGACAGGATTTCGGCCCGCCAAGGTGCTGCGCTATCGCGTGGCTTCCAGCCGAGGAAGGCAGCGTTACCGTTGTCCCACCATTGTTCGTCATTGTCGGAGGCGCCGTAGACGATCGTGTGCCCGAGCCTGGGGGCGTCGAAAGCGCAGCCGCAAAGGGAGAGAAAATCCCTGATGCTGAACCAGGTGGCGAGCATGCGCGTATTGCGCGGTTCGGGGAAGCAGGAGCCTATGCGCACCGAGAGTGTTTCCTGGCCGAATTTGTCAAAGTAGAGGCTCGCGACCGCTTCGCCGAACACCTTGGACACACCATAGAGCGAATCCGGCCGGGTCGGCACCTTGTTGTCGATCCGCTCGTCCCGGCGATAGAAGCCGATCGTGTGGTTGGAGCTCGCAAAGACGATGCGCGGTCTGCCGGCGGCGCGCGCCGCCTCGTAGAGATTGTAGAGACCGACGATATTGCCCTGCAGGATCAGGTCGAAGGGCTTCTCCACCGAGATGCCGCCAAGATGGATGATGCCGTCGACACCCTTAACCATGGCGTCGACGCCGTCGCGATCGGCAAGGTCGCAGGCAACGAAACGCTCGTTCGGATGCAGATCGGTTATCGGCGCCAGATCGGACAACACGACGCTCTCGGCGATTTGCGACAGAAGCGGCCTGATTGCCTGGCCGACGCCGCCTGCGGCGCCAGTCAGCAATAGAGTTTTCAGCATGATTGTCTCCGGGATCGGTCTTTTCGACGGACAGGGTATAAGATCATTTTCCGGCAGTCATCACCTATATATGCGAAGTCAATATGAAGCATATCGATGATGTCCAAAGCGCATCGCGATCTTTCGGATCGCTTCTCGCGCCTTAGATTTTGATTTTGCGCATGTCGTTGTCGCCGAGGTGCTGCACACTTTTGCGCGGCCCGTTTTAGGCGGTCTGCGACCGTGCCTCGGCTTCTCTCTCTAGAGTTTCCAGGCTGATGACGGCTTTGATGGGCAGGTGATCGGAAGCAACGCGGGCCAGCGGCGAGTCATGCACCTCGACCGCCGAGATCATGCCGCGGCGGTTCGCCATGATACGATCGAGCGCCAGAAGCGGCAGCGTCGAGGGAAAGCTCGGAACAGCGGGAGGAAGCGGGCCGAAGGCGGCCTGGAAGGTGTTGAGCGATGAGCGGTCGCCCAGCCGCCACTCGTTGAGGTCGCCGAGCAGGATGGTCGGCACTTCGCCGCCGTCGCTCATCAGGTCGACGATCAGGCGGGTCTGCTGGGCTCGCGATCGGTGCAGCAGGCCGAGATGCGCGGCAATGATCCTGAGGCTTCCGCCGCGCGCCAGTTCCAGTTCGGCAATCAGGGCGCCGCGCGGCTCCAGCCCCGGCAGGCTTATCTGGTGCACGTCGCGCACCGTGCCCTGCTTGAAAAGAACGACATTGCCATGCCAGCCATGTGCCTTGGCAACGCCGGCGACGGGCACCGGGATAAGCCCGGTCTCGCGTTCGAGCCGGCGTAGATCGAGAATGCCCGTGCGTTCCCCGAAACGCGTATCGGCTTCCTGCAGGCCAATGACGTCGGCATCGATTTCATGAATGACCCGGCTCGTTCTCTCCGGATCGAACCGCCGGTCGGCGCCGACGCATTTATGGACATTGTAGGAGGCGATCAGCGTGCCCTCAGGGCGATCCGGCTTGCCGGTCGGCTTGGGGCGCGATTTCTTTCGGCTCTTCAGGCTTTCCAGAATGCTCTCACGGAGACTTTCTTTTTTCTTTTTCATCTATCCGTCGACCGTTCCTTGATCAGACCATGTCGGGCATATGCACGGGAGTATAAGAAGCGACGATTGGCCTTGTCATGTAAAAAGGCTGCGACAGGGGCAGATTGTCCGTGGGGCTCGACCGTCAGAGATAGGGCGAACCGAGCCAGAGAACCTTCTCGATGAGCCTGACGACAAAGGGCCGTGATCGGAGTCTTTCGAGATCGACCGGGCGCGCCGTTTCCAGGATCGCGCCGATATGGGCATCGATCGTGTCGGCAAAACCGCGATCGAGCACCTCGAGATCCACCTCGAAATTGAGCCGTAGGGAGCGGGGATCGAGATTGGAGGAGCCGACATAGGCCCAGACGCCATCAATCGCCAGCAGCTTGGAATGATTGAACGGGCCTTCGGCGCGCCAGATGCGGCAATAGTTCTTCAGCATCTGGTCGAACTGCGCCGTCATGGCGCGGTCGACAAGTACGAGATTGTTGGCAGTCGGCACGACGATGTCGACCTCGACGCCGCGCCGGGCTGCCGTGACCAGCGCGCTGATCAGCTCCCGATCCGGCAGGAAATAGGGCGACATGATGCGGATCGATTTATGCGCCACCGACAAGGCGCCGATGAGCATCTTGTGGTTGGTCTCGACGCTGCGGTCTGGACCGGAGGCGACCACCCGCATGAAGACCGGCGCTCCCGGCTCGTTGGAGGGCGCCGCAATCCGCCATTCCTGACCGCTCAGAACCTCGCCGGTCGTAAAGCGCCAGTCCTCGGCGGCCGTATTGAAAAGATCGGCAACCGCCGGGCCTGTCACGCAGAAATGCATGTCGCGGGCGCAATGGTCATGGGCGAATTCACGCGTGAATCCCTGGCGGATATTCATGCCGCCGGTAAAGGCGATCCGCCCGTCGATGCTTAGAATCTTGCGGTGGGTGCGCAGATTGGCGTAGGGCAGTCTGAGGCCCATGATGACATTGCCGTTGAAGACGTCGACATCGACGCCGCCCTGGCTGAGATAGCCCATGATGCTCGGCACCGAATAGCGGGCGCCGACGGCGTCGATCAGCACGCGCACGCCGACACCGCGTTTGGCGGCGGCGATCAGGGCATCGGCGATGCGCAGCCCGATCGGATCGCGATCGAAGATGTAGGTTTCCATCAGGATGCTGCGTTCGGCGCCGTCTATCGCTGCTTTCATCGCCGCATAGGCAGCATCGCCGCTGGTCAGCATTTCGACCGTGTTGCCGGTGCTCATCGTATAGCGGACGACGCGGTCGCCGAGTGTTTTCATCGAGCCGAAACGCTCGCCGAAAAGCCGCCGCACCTGGTCGTCTTCGGCATCGAAGCTGGAGAGTTCTCCATTCGCATCCTTGCGAAAGAGTGCGTCTCGCTGTGAACTGAGCGAGGCACGGCGGATGCGATTGATGCCCGCGAAAGCATAGAGCGCGGCGCCGATGATGGGCGACAGGATGACGACACCGACCCAGCCGATCGCCGCGCGAACATCCTCTTTGGTCATTGCCGCATGGATCGCGGCGGCTGCCCCCAACGCGATGGACAGGACAGCGAGAATTTGGCCCCAATGGGCATCCACCAGGTCGATCATGGCGCGAGTATATCTTTGCCCGCAAAAGCTGCAATGAGCGGGTTTGCGATCAAAGATCTTTGGTCGATTATGGTGCTAAAACTCATCGTATTAGATATTTTTAATTGAAGACCGTTGCTGCCGCCCTCATACTTAGGGTGCTTCGGCTGCTTCGCTACCGTCCCGCACGGTAACCTTGTTTCTTGTTTGAAGCGCCACTGCGGTTCGAGAGCCGAGACCGAAGAAAACGAGCCAGGCATTTTAAAGGTCATGGCGTTTTGGCTGCTCGGGGGAGGCGTGTAAGCCCGCGTTTCAAGAACGGGCATTGTTCATCAAAACCATGTTCAATGATGCGAACGGAGAACAGCAGATGTTGGAATCTCGGGATGAATGGATCAAGAAGCGCGCATATGCCATCTGGGAGGAGGAAGGTCATCCCTTGGGACGCGATATCGAACACTGGGAACGGGCGAGCGGTGAGCGCATCGCGCTCGACGAAAGTGTCGCGATCGCTGTTGAAGGCAAGGCTAAACTCAAGACAAAACGCAAGCAGGCGGTCGCCGCCGTAGCAGCCGCCGATGGGGTGATCGTCAAACCGGCGGTAAAGAAGGCTTCTAAGAAAACTTCAGTTGCAAAGGCGTAGGGTGCGCCAGTTTTAGTGGTATTGTCGAAGCGGGCGGTTCGTTGGAGACATCGAGCCGCCCCTCTTTTTGAGCTGCCGCAGCGAAATATTCGCAATAATTTCGGTCATTTGGATCCCAATCGCGAAATAGTTGTCACACATCGGTGCTACTGAGCGAGAAGGGAGCCATGCCATGAGCCGCAGCCGTATCGATGATCGGGAAATGACTGTTACGACGGTCGTCGCAGCATGCTGTCTTTTGCGTTTTGTCGGCAGCGCGGAGGCGATGAAGTGACGTCCCTTCTCGTGCTTGCGGCGCTCTATCTTCTGGCGGCACTGATCCTCATTCTGATCATCGACCGTTCCGTCGGCATGTTTTTCCCGGCGTCGGCCAAGCGCCGGGTGACGCCGCAGCGTGGTCGACGCTTGTGGCCATTATCGGCCGATCGCAACTCTCCCGGCCGCGTATCGGAACCTTTTCTGTGACGACGTGTTGGTCTTTCTTTCATAGTGAGGAGAAAGACCATGCCCCGAGGAGACAAATCCGCCTATAGCGACAAGCAGAAGCGCAAGGCCGAGCATATCGAGGAAGGCTATGAAGACCGCGGCGTTTCTCACGGAGAGGCGGAACGGCGCGCCTGGGCGACGGTGAACAAGGAAAGCGGTGGCGGCAAAAAATCCGGCTCGGGCCGCGGCCATCCGGAAAGTCATGAATCTTCCGAAAAGGGCGGCAAGATCGGCGGCCGCGCCGCCGCAAAACGGCCGGCTTCCGAGCGCTCCGCCTCCGCAAAGAAAGCGGCCGCGACACGGAAGCGTCATGAACAGCGAGCGCATTGATAGGCTGCGTGTGAGGGCTGAACTCTGTGGTTGGCGCGCGTTAAACTGGTGATGTGACGTCATTTCATCGGGTTGTGATCTCAACGCCCCTTCCGTTCGGAAAGGCCGGCGCTAGATTTCTGCGCGAGGCTTGCCAGTGCTTTACGCCGGCCGTCTCTGGTGGCCGTCTTCAATTCTCGGGAGGGAAAGCCGAATGCCTTATGAACTCTACTATTGGGACGGCATCCAGGGACGTGGCGAATTCGTCCGGCTGGCACTGGAGCAGGCTGGTGCCGACTATGTCGATATCTGCCGTGGTCAGGCCAGCGAAGGGCAGGGAATGCCGGCCATGCTGGCGATCATGGAAAATGGTGTGGAATCCGGCATCCCGTTTGCTCCGCCGTTTCTCAAGGACGGCGACCTCCTCATTCCGCATGTGGCGAATATCCTGATGTATCTCGGTCCGAAACTTGGCCTCGCGCCAAAGGACGAAGGACAGCGCCATGTGTTGAATGGCCTGCAGTTGACGATCACCGATTTCGTCGCCGAAGTACACGATACGCATCATCCGATCGCCGTTTCGAAATATTACGAAGACCAGAGAAAAGAGGCCAAGGCTCGCACCGCCGAATTCATCGACAATCGTATTCCGAAGTTCCTGGGATATTTCGAGCAGGTGCTGCGGCAAAACCCGGATGGACCGAACCATATCTTCGGCAGGAGCCTGACCTATGTCGATCTCTCGCTCTTCCAGATCCATGAGGGATTGCGCTATGCTTTTCCACGTGCGACCGCCCGTCTCGGCCACCGCTATCCGCGTTTGATGGTGCTACATGACGCTGTCATGAAACTGCCTAATATTGCTCGCTATCTTCAATCCGATCGCCGCATCCCCTTCAATGAGGACGGCATTTTCCGGCACTATCCGGAGCTGGATAAAGATATGGCGTGAGCGATGCTCCTCTATCAATTCATTCCCGCATGCTGGATCATCTGGCTGCTGATCTGGCTCTTTGCATCCTTCGGCGCCAAGAAAACCGTGCGGCAGGAAGACCCGTTGTCGCGGCTCGGCAATACCGCGCCGATCTGGATCGGCGCTTTCCTTTTGGCGGCCAATCCCTCGTGGCTGGGGCCTTTGCAGTTTCGTCTCATCCCGCGGGATCTGACGTTCTATACGATCGGTGCGGTTTTGACGGTCACCGGACTGCTCTTCGCCGTATGGGCCCGTTACCACATCGGCCGCAACTGGAGCGGCGTCATTACGCTCAAGGAAGATCACGCGCTCATCCGGTCCGGCCCCTATGCGCTTGTCCGCCATCCGATCTATTCCGGTCTAATGCTTGCCATCGTCGGCACGGCAATTGCACGTGGCGATATCGCCGCCGTTCTTGCGATCGTCGCGATGCTCTATGCCGTGTTGCGTCGCGTATCCATCGAGGAAAGCTGGATGAGCGAGACTTTCGGTTCGGCTTATGCCGATTACAAGGCCAGCACGCCGGCACTGGTCCCGTTTCTTCTATAGCGTCAGACTTTGAGCGGCGATGCTGCCGCGAAAAAGTCGGCCCAGGGATCGGCGCTCGATTGGTTCAAACGTGAGGCTGCGTTTCCGAGGGTGAAGGAAGCCGGGCCGATCTTGCCGTCCAATTCCTCCCAACTGATCGGCATGGAAACCGCGGCACCATTTCTTGCGCGCGTCGAATAGGGGGCAACGGCGGTATTGCCGCGGCCGTTGCGCAGGTAGTCGATAAAGATATGGCCGGTGCGCTTCGCCTTGCTGGCGACCGACAAATATGCCTCCGGGCTATCGGCGCTCATCGCATGCGCCATCGTCTCGGCTGCCTCCTTGACCTGCTGCCAGTTCGCCTGCGGCTTGAGGGATGCGACGACATGCAGGCCCTTGCCGCCCGAGGTTTTGAGGAATGAAGTCAATCCCTGGGCGGAAAAGCGCTCCTTTATTTCCTTCGCCGCGGCGGTGACCTTGCCCCAGGCGACGTCTTCGCCCGGATCGAGATCCATGATGATCATGTCGGGCTTTTCCCAGTGATCAGTGGTCGTGCCCCAGGGGTGAATTTCCAGCGCCGCGGATTGAACGAGAGCAGCCAGGCCATCGAAATCTTCGATCTTCAGAAGCTTTGCGGCATCCTTGTCTTCAGGATCGGCAATCTCCTCGATATGCCGATTAATGCCTTTCCAGGCATGTTTCTGGAAGAATCGCGGCCCGTCGATACCATCAGGACAACGCAGCAGCGCCAGCGGGCGATCGACGACGAAAGGGGCCATGCGCCGCCAGGCCAACGCATAGTAATCGAGAAGATCCTGCTTGCTGACCCCGTCATCGGGCCAATAGACCCGCTCTGGGTGCGTCAGTTCGACTGAGGTCTTGATGTCGTCTTGAAGGGGCGTCTTTGCCATCTCGCACGCGCTCCATTTTCTGCGGCGAGAAAACCGCCGCGCCGGACAAGCCTAGCATTGCCCGGCGTGTAAAGTCGACCAGCCGCCATTGTCACGGCATGAGCTGGCCGCCATTGACCTCGACGACCTGGCCGGTGATGTAGCCAGAGAGCGTTGCCGAGGCGAGGAACAGATAGGCACCGACGCAATCCTCGGGTGTGCCGACGAAGCCCATTGGGATCGTCTTGCGTTGAATTTCCATCTGCTCGTCGTTGGTATAGCGCTCATGGAAGGGCGTCGCGATCACGCCGGGTGCCACCGCATTGACGCGGATCTTGTCGTTGACGAATTCCTTGGCGTGGCCGTGGGTGATCGTCGAGACGAACCCTTTTGAGGCCGCATAGAGGATCGCGCCATTGCCGCCACCATTGCGCGCGGCGATCGAGGTCGTGTTGATGATGAAGCCGCCCTGTCGCTTGAGATAGGGGTGGGCCGCGCGGGTCGCCGCGAGCACGGAGCGGGCGTTGAGATTCATCACCCGGTCATAATGTTCATCCGTCATATCGACGGTGGGAAGCCGCCCCAGCATGCCGCCGGCATTGTTGACCAGCCCATCGAGGCCACCCAACGCTTCGGCCGCTTCCTTGACGACGCGTTCGGTCTCGCCATCTTGCGAGACGTCGCCCTGGATCAGATGGACCACGCCGCCGCTGGCCTTGATCTCGGCCGCCAGCTTTTCCGCCGGTTCGCGGCTCGCATTGAAATGAAGGCCGACCTTCATGCCCTGCGCGGCAAAGGCCAATGCGACGGCAGCGCCGATACCGGTCGAAGCACCGGTGATCAGCACCCGTTTTCCAGCCAGATCGGGGATGCGAATAGACGCAAGCAATTGTGCGAGTTCTGCCATGACAACTCCTGCTCAATGTCAATCAATCATATGACGAAATATGCTCTGTCTTATCAGGCACAGAGGCGGAAAGGCAATCGCGCCAGGGACTGACAAAAGGACGCGATATGCTCTTTGGATCGCATTTCCGGTTCGCCAGCTTTCATCCCTGGATTCGATGACATTGAGCTTTCTGCCATAACATTTTGAAATAACTTAAACTTCTGAGACCAGTGAATTTCATGTTTTAGTTGAACCAGGTTTGGATGACCGGGAATACCCACTGAACGACACGAAACGATCTGGCGTGGCAGCACCGCGGTGGATAATGAAGGCACCAAGGAGTCGGCCGCTCCTCACGATGATGAGGCAATGGCGCCGACAACAAAGAGAGACCGAAGATATCATGAGCAAGAACACGCTGATCCGTTTCGATGTTGCTGACAATCAGGCCGGCGGCCAGCGTCGCCCCTTCGCCAAGGCCGTCCGCGCCGGCGATTTCGTCTATGTGTCGGGCCAAGTGCCGACCATCAACGGTGAAATCGTCGTCGGCAATGTCGTGACGCAGACTGAACAGGTCATCGCCAATATCAAGGATGTTCTTGCTCTTGCCGATTGCACGCTCGAACATGTCGTGAAGGTCAATGTCTGGCTGGACGATGCCCGCGATTTCTCGAGCTTCAATGCGGTGTTCGAGAAGCATTTCATCGATCACCCGCCAGCGCGCTCAACCGTTCAGTCGCCGATGATGGTCGACGTCAAGGTCGAGATGGATGTCGTGGCTTACAAGCCGCTCGACTGAGCGGAAATTGCTTGACGGTTTCGATCGCGGTCAGCGCTGCGCTTGCATCGCGATCGGCATATCCGGCTGTTCCATCCGCCTTGCGGTGGGGCCGCTTGATACTGATTTCCAACGCGCCTGATTTTCGCGCTCGTGCTGCCGGCTCCGCATGTGCCGGCACAAGTGGCGGTTTCATCGCCGTTGCTGGCTGCGTTTGCGGCGCTATCACCGGTATACGGCTTCAGCGCCTGTCCTCGCCCATCCATTGCAGACGGCCGGCGGCGAAGCTTCGCCGATTTCCCAAATCCCATTGTTTGAGATCGCCGCCCTTCGGCGGCAATCTCCCATCGCGTCCAATCCATCCCTGTTGATTTCCAATCAGCGATTGACGAGTCTCAAAACTCAAGATTAAATCAATTTGATTGACTACTCGAAGATAACGAGAGGGAACGAGAAATGGGAATGAGAAAAAGAACACTGCGCAATCTCTTGTGCCGGACACCTTGGGCAGCGGCGGCACTGGGCGCCTCGCTGGCATTCGGTTCCGGCATCGCCTCGGCAGCTGAAACCGTGCTGACGATGCATATCGAGGAACAGACCAGCTGGGTCAGCAACTTCAATCCGTTCGATCTGGCCGGACGCCGCCAGAGCACGATGGATTTCATCTATGAGCCGCTGGTCATCTTCAACGCCAATGACGGCGGCAAGCCGGTCTGGCGTCTGGCGACCAGCTACAAGTTCTCGGATGATCTGTTGTCGATCACCTATGATCTCCGTCCCGGCGTGAAGTGGTCGGACGGCCAGCCGCTGACTTCGGCCGACGTGAAATATACGATCGACCTGATGCTGAAGAACCCGGCCGTCGATACGGTTGGCGTTGGCCAAACGGTTGCTTCCGTCGAGGCGCCTTCGCCGACGCAGGTGAAGATCAACCTCAAGGCCGTAAATTCCCAGTTCCCCGAATCCCTGGCTGATCTTGCCGTCGTACCGGAGCATATCTGGAAGGACGTGACCGACCCGGTCGCTTTCAAGAACGACAAGCCCGTCGGCTCCGGTCCGATGACCGAGGTTCGCCGCTTTACGCCGCAGGTCTATGAGCAGTGCCGCAATCCGAACTACTGGGACGCGGCGTCGCTGCATGTCGATTGCCTGCGCCTGCCGCAGATCTCGGGCAACGACCAGATGCTGGCGCTGCTGCCGGAAGGCACCGTCGATTGGATCGGCTCGTTCCTGCCGCAGATCGACAAGACCTTCGTCGCGCTCGACCCGCAGCACAATGGTTACTGGCAGCCGCCAGCGGAAACCGTTGCCTTCGAAATGAACTTCAAATCTTCGAGTGTCGGTAATTTCGAGGCATTCAAGGATCTCAACTTCCGCCATGCGTTCAGTCTGGCGATGGACCGCAAATCGATGGTCGATATTGCCGGCTTCGGCTATCCGGTCGTCAACCTGCATGCCAGCGGGCTGCCACCGCGTTTCGAATCCTGGCGCGATAAGGCCGCCGAAGGCGACAAGGACGCCTTTATGGGCTTCGACACCGACAAGGCAAACAAGATCCTCGACGATGCCGGCTACAAGAAGGGCGCCGATGGTTTCCGCACGACGCCGAGCGGCAAGCCGATCACCTTCCCGATCATCGTGCCGAACGGCTGGACCGATTGGATCGACGCGGTGCAGATCGCCGTCGAAGGGCTGCGCGCTGCGGGCATCAATGCTTCCGTCGCCACGCCCGAATACGAGCAGTGGCGCAAGCAGCTCCTCGACGGCAGCTTCGATGTCGTCATGAACTCGCGCGCCGATAGTGCCACGCCGTTCCAGGGCTATTATCAAAGCCTGTCGACGGCCTATGCCGGCAAGCTCACCGTCGCTGCGGCCCGTTATTCCAACCCGAAGCTCGATGCGCTCTTCGATCAGTATCTGAAGTCGTCTTCCGATGATGATCACAAGAAAATCTTCAATGATATTCAGCTTGTCATCGCCGATGATTTTCCGGTCGTTCCCGTCTTCAACGGCCCGACCTGGTACCAGTATTCGAGCAAGCGTTTCACCGGTTGGGTCACGGACAAGGATCCGGTGATGAACCCGGAAAACCACGATAACAACCGCATGCGTCTCATGCATCTTCTGCGTCTGAAGCCGGTCCAATAAGGCCACAGCGAAGGAAGCAGAGATGCGTGTTTCAAGCCGGCGCCTCGGCGTCTATGCGGTGGCGTTGGCCTTCGCGATCGTCGTGAACTTCATTCTTCCCCGGCTTATGCCGGGGAGCCCCGTCGACGCCATGGTCGCTCAGCTCGGACCGCGAGCCACACCCGCAGCCGTGGAGGCGATCAAGGCCCGCTTCGGCGAGATCGATCAGCCGATCATGATGCAGTTCCTCGACTATCTCGAAGGGCTCGCCACTTTCGATCTTGGCGTTTCGGTCAAATATTATCCGCAGACAGTGGTCCAGGTGCTGAGCCGGGCCACGCTGTGGACCCTGTTCCTTGTGGTAACGGCGATCATCTTTTCGCTATGCGTCGGCGTCGTGCTCGGCGCCATCGCGGCCTGGAGGCGCGGCGGGCGGTTCGATACGGTCGTATCGCCCTTTGCCGTCATCCTGTTCTCGATACCGCCTGTCATCGTTGCGCTCACCACCCTGTTCGTCTTCGCCGTGTCGCTGCGCTGGTTCCCGGTAGGATACGCCTACGATCCCAACCTCGATCCGGGCTTCAATTTCACCTTCTTCGGCAGCGTATTCATGCACGCGATCCTGCCGGTTCTGACCTTGTCTCCGTTCCTGGTCGGCGAATTCCAGACGACGATGCGCTCGTCCATGATCGTCGTGCTCGGAGAGGATTACGTGACGATGGGGCGGGCCAAGGGGCTGAGCAACCTCGCCGTCATGTTCGGTTATGGTGCCCGCAACGCGCTTCTGCCGGTTCTCACCAACCTGGCGCTGATGCTCGGCGCCGTCTTCGGCGGCTCGATCGTCACCGAAATCGTCTTCAACTATCCGGGTCTTGGTCTGACACTGTTTACCGCCAGCGTGGCGCGCGACTACCCCGTCATCCAAGGGCAATTGCTGCTGATGACGCTGGCAACCCTTGGCGCCAATTTCCTTGTCGACATCATCTACGGTCTCGTCGATCCGCGATTGAGGGAGGCAGGCCGATGAGCTTCTCGCTGCGATCCATTTTCAGCCAGAAAAAGGCGCTTGTCGGCTTCGTCATCGTTGCGGCGCTGTGCCTGATGGCGATCTTCGCTCCGGTTATCGCTCCGGGTGAACCTGGTGCTCGCGTCGGGCGGTCACACCAGCCGCCATCCGTCGAGCATGTCTTCGGCACCACAAAGATGGGCCGCGACGTCTATCGTCAGTTCGTCTGGGGGGCGAGAAGCTCGCTTTCCGTCGGCTTCGCGACGGGCATCGCGATTACCGTGCTCGGCACGGCCATCGGCCTGATCGCCGGCTATGCCGGCGGCAAGACTGACGCGGCGCTCGATCTTGCCACCAACGCCGTGCTGGTCATACCCAACATGCCGCTTCTCATCCTGCTCGCCTCCTTTGCGGGCACGGTCGGGCCGATGACGATCATGACCATCATCGCATTGACGTCCTGGCCGTGGGGTGCGCGCATGACGCGTTCGCAGACGATGGCGCTGCGCAATCGCGATTTCGTCACCGCCGCCAAGATGATCGGCGAGCCGGCCTGGCGCATCATCTTTGTCGAGATCCTGCCGAACCTGACGCCGCTCATCGGCATCAACCTGGTCGGCAGCATCATCTATGCGATCGTCGCCCAGACGACGCTCGAATATCTCGGCTTCGGCGATCCGCTGAAGGTCACCTGGGGCACCATGCTCTACAACGCCCAGAATGCCTCGGCCATCATGGTCGGCGCCTGGTGGGATATCGGCATGCCGGCCATCGGCATCGCGCTGACCGGCCTTGGCCTGGCGCTGATCAACTTCACTTTCGACGAAATCGCCAATCCGCAATTGCGTTCCGGTCCGGCCTTGACCCGCTGGTTCCGCCTGACGCGCGCCCGCAATCGCATGATGAGGTCAGGCCAATGAGCGGCAATCTGCTTGAGATCGAACACCTCAATATCGATTATCTGCTCGACAAGGGCGATTTTCGCGCCGTGAAGGACGTATCCTTCGATATCGGTCGCGGCGAGATCTTCGGTCTTGCCGGCGAATCCGGCTGCGGCAAGAGCACGATCGCCTATGCGATCACGCGCCTCTCCAAAGCGCCGGCCTGGATCAGTGGCGGAAGCATCCGGCTCGATGGGCAGGATCTTCTGAGGATGCCTGAGCGCGATCTTCAGAAGATCCGCTGGAGGCGCATCGGCATGGTGTTCCAGAGCGCCATGAATTCGCTCAATCCGCTGATGCGGGTGGAGGCGCAGTTCCACGATGTCCTGCATCGCCATACCGGGTGCTCGCGCCAGGAATCGCGCGCGCGTGCCGAAGAGATGTTCAAGCTGGTCGGCATCCCGCCACATCGCGTCAGCGATTACCCGCATCAGTTTTCCGGCGGCATGCGCCAACGCATCGTCATTGCCATCTGCCTGGCGCTGCGTCCCGAACTCATCATCATGGACGAACCGACGACGGCGCTCGATGTCGTCGTGCAGCGCGAAATCCTGGAACAGGTTCTCGATCTGCAGCAGACCTATGGCTTCTCGGTGCTTTTCATCACCCATGATCTGCATCTGATGGCGCAGCTTTGCCACCGTATCGGCGTCATGCTGAGGGGCGAGCTGGTCGAGGTCGGCGACGTCGCTCAGGTCAGCCAGTCGCCTGTTCACGAGTACACGCGCAAGCTCTGGAATGCCATCCCGCAGCTTCCAGCCAGCGCTCACCCTCCCGGAGTTTTCGCATGAAACCGCAGATACAGGCTGTGACTGCAGAACCCGTCATCCGGCTCGATGATATCCAGCGCCATTTCGGCACCGTGCACGCATTGAAAAGCGTTTCCTTTTCTCTGTTTGCGGGAAAGGCGTTGGCGTTGGTCGGCGAATCCGGCTGTGGCAAGACTACGTGTGCCCGCATCATCGCCCGGCTCGACAAGCCGACGGCCGGCAGGCTGCTCTTCCGCGGACAGGATCGAACCGCTCGCGGTTCTGGCAAGGAAGAGCGGATGTACCGCAAGGACGTCCAGATGGTCTTCCAGGATCCGTTTTCCTCGCTCAACCCGGCTTTCACGATCAATCATCACATCGCGAGACCGCTGCAACTGCATGGCGAGAACAAGCCGAAGGCCGAGTGGGCCGAAGATATAGCAAAGCTGCTTGAAAGCGTCGGGCTCGATCCTGCGGTAACGCGCCAGAAGTTTCCGCACGAACTGTCCGGCGGTCAGCGCCAGCGCGTCAATATCGCCCGCGCACTGGCCGTCGCGCCGAGCGTGCTGGTGGCGGACGAGCCGACTTCGATGCTCGACGTATCGATCCGCAAGGATATTCTTGACCTGCTGGCACGGGTAAAGCGGGAAAACGATCTCGCCATGCTCTACATCACCCATGATATCGCAACGGCTGCCCATGTTGCGGAGGAGATCGTGGTGATGTTTGCCGGCCAGATGGTCGAGTGGGGCGAGACCAATGCCGTCCTTGCCAACCCAAAGCATCCTTATACGCAGCTTCTGCTTTCGGCGGTACCGGATGGAGGGCGCAGATTCGTGACCGGCGGCAGTGCCCGCTTCCTCGAGCAGGCGGAGAAGGTCCGCGCGCTCACCCGACCGATCTCGACCGTGGTCGAGCAGATCGGTCCCAGTCATTTCATGCGTGCGCTCGTCGCATCGAACTAGAAGGATCTTGCCCTTGGATTACCTGGTCAATCTATCGACCCTGCCGGCCGACACGCAATCGCCTGAGCGTATGGCGAAGGCAGGCATCACCATCCGGCGCGCGCTGCCGCCGGAGCTGCGGCTGATCACCGGCTGGGTGGCTGAACATTTCAGCCAGGGCTGGGCGAGCGAGACGACGGTGGCGATGACGCGTCAGCCGCCGACATGCTTCATCGCCACGCGCAATCAGGAGTTTGTCGGCTTTGCCTGCCACGAGGCGACGGCGCGAGGTTTCTTCGGCCCGACCGGCGTCGATGAGAGCGTTCGCGGCCTCGGCATCGGCCGCGCGCTGCTCTTTGCCTGCCTCAACGATCAGAAGGCCATGGGCTACGCCTACACCGTCATCGGTGATGTCGGCCCATCGGAATTCTACGAGAAGACGGTCGGCGCAATACAGATCCCCAATTCCGCACCCGGCATCTATGCCGGCATGCTCAAACTTTGAACGATCCCTTCAGGAAGAGAGAATGCTCATGTCCACACCGCGATCCCTGTCTTTGCGGCTTGAAACCACCTGGAATCCGCCAGCCGAGGGCAAGGAATTTTCCTATGTCCTGCGGCTAAAGAACCTGTCGTCGGAACCGCTTTCGGGCTTCTCGCTCTGCGTCAGCGGCCCCGGTCGCGTCGACCCGGCCGGCGTCGTCGAAGGCGCGACAGTCACCAAGCGGCTTTCCAACTTCACCGAATTCCAGCCGCCGGAAGGCTTCATGCTGGCTGGTGGCGAGACATGGACCATCACGGTCCATGCCCTGAGCTGGCAATTTCGCCACTGGACCGACGGTGCCACAAGCGCCTATCTCGCGCTGCCGGATGGGACGGCGGCATCGCTCGCCGCTGAACCGACACGCACCTCGTCGAGCAATGCGCCGTTGAAGCGCGGTGCCGAGATTTATCCGGTGCCGGCTCATCCGCCGGTGCCGCTGTCGATCATCCCGTGGCCGAACCACGTTGCGGTTTCGTCGCGCCGTCCGCTGCCAGGGGGCTTTGCGCTCAAAGCGGATACGCCGGCGGCACAGGCGGCGGCTGAAAGCTTCACGGCTTTGGTCGAGCATCTCTTTGCAGCCGAGGGTCTCGTGCGTTCGGAAGCCGAAGGCGCCGTGCCGGTGGAGCTGCGGCCTGTCGAAGGCCTTAGCCCGGAAGCCTATAAGGTGACGTTCTCGCTGCAGACGATCACCGTCGAGGCAAGCGCCCAGACCGGCTTCGTCTATGGCCTCGTCACCCTCGGCCAGATCTGGCGCGGTGCGCGCCTGCATCCGCAGTCCTTCCATTTTCCGGCCGGCGGCGAGATCCTCGACGAGCCCGCCATGGGCTGGCGCGGGTTGCATCTCGATGTCTCCCGCCAGTTCTACGGTTCGGCCGAAATCAAGAAGCTGATGGCGGTTCTTGCCTGGAACAAGCTCAATCGCTTCCATTGGCACCTGTCGGACGACGAATCCTGGCGCGTCGAGATCGATGCCTATCCGGCCTTGACGGAGATCGGCGCATGGCGCGGGCACGGCCTACCCTTGCCGCCGCTTCTGGGCTCCAGCCCGGCTCGCACCGGCGGCTATTATACCAAGGCGGCCGTGCGCGAGATCGTCGCTTACGCCAAGGGCTTCGGCATCGAGATCCTGCCCGAGATCGACATGCCCGGCCATTGCTATGCCATGCAGCAGGCGATCCCCGAGCTTCGCGATCCGAACGAAGCCGGCAGCTATTATTCGGTTCAGGGTTTTCCGGACAACTGCATCAATCCGGCCCGCGAGAAGACCTACGAGGTGGTCGAGACCATCCTCTCCGAATTGATCGAACTCTTCCCGTTCAAGACCATCCATATCGGCGCCGATGAAGTGCCGCTCGGCGCCTGGTCGGGATCGCCGGAGGCGCTTGCCCGTCTACGCGAATTGGCCGGGGACGAGATTGCGGATGCGCATGCCAAGCGTTTGAACGTCATCACCAATACGCATGGTGCCGACGATATTCACGGTTCTGGCGCGGCGGTCCTGCAGGCCGAATTCCTGGAGCGCATCCAGGCGTTTCTTGCCTCGAAGGGCTGCATAACCGGCGGCTGGGAAGAGGCGGCGCACGGCGACAGGATCGACAAGGAGAAGAGCTATCTCTGCAGCTGGCGCAATGTCGAGGTGGCGGCCGAGCTCGCTGGACGTGGCTATGAGATCGTCGTCTGCCCGGGCCAGGTCTATTATCTCGACATGGCGATGCGCCCGGATTGGGACGAGCCGGGCGGCAGCTGGGCCGGCTATTCGGACGCGGAGAAGATCTACACCTTTGATCCGGTCGGCGGCTGGACGGATGCGCAGAAGGAAAAGCTTCGCGGTATCCAGGCCTGCATCTGGTCTGAGCCGATGACCGATCGTGCCGTCTTCGATCGTCTCGTCTTTCCGCGTCTTTCAGCATTGGCGGAAACCGCCTGGACGAAACCCTCGGCCAAATCCTGGGAGCGCTTCAAGGCGCTGGCCGGCACCATGCCGCTGCTCTACGGCCTGCATCAATTTTGACAGCTTGATGCATGGCCCTCAGGCGCGGCCCGGCGGGTCGCGCCTGAGCAAGGCTGCCAGAACGCAGGTCGAGCCGTTTGCCTAACCTATGACGGCGTGATGCGCCAGCGGCTTCTGCAGAACGTCGAATTGCGGGTTCGTTTCCGAGAAGATGGGCAAGGCCGCGGCGCCGAGGATGGCTGTATCCCTGCCGGTCGCGCCGATCATCAGGCGGGGAATGGTGCGCTTTTCCGTCGGGTTCACCGGGGTGTGCAGCGGCTCCACGCGCTCGGCGAGCCGTGTCATCAGCGATGTCGGCGCGCTGCCGCCAAGCACGATCGTCTGCGGATCGAAGGCGAGTTCGAGGAAATCGATCGTCTGGCGAAGCGGCTGCACCGCCTGTTCCAGCCAGATCTCCAGACCATGGCCGTTAGCCGCGATCATCGCATCGAGATCATCGGGAGCAAGTTCCTGCGCATCGTCTATGCCGAGACATTCGTAGGCGACGGACGGCGAGACATAGCGATCGAGGCAGCCGCGCTTGCCGCAGGTGCAGAGCCTGCCATGCGGCTCGACAATGATGTGGCCGATTTCGCCGGCATTGGCGCGGCTGCCCTTATAGAGATGGCCGTCCAAAAACATGCCGGCGCCGATACCGCCGTCACCCGCAAGGAAGAGATAGACGAAACTCCCAAGGCCGCGGGCGACCCCGTAGAGCCGCTCGCCGATCGCGGCGGCCGTTGCATCGTTTTCGACGAGTACGGGCAGATCGATGAGCCGTTCCAGTTCGCGGGCAACCGGAAAATCCTGCCAGCCGGGCAGGTTGAGCGGACTGAGCGATGTCACGCCGCCATCGGCATAGCGTCCCGGCAGGGCGATGCCGGCGCCGAGCAGCCGGTCGCGGGGGAAAGAAAAGGCCTGCTGCAGATCTTGCACGATGCCGGCAAGGATCGGCATCGCCTCGGTCGGCCCCGGCCTGTCGACGTGGCGCTCTATGCGGGCGCGGACCGTACCCGATAGATCCGTCAGCACGCCGGCGGCACGCTGGCGGCCGAGCTCGAGGCCAATGGAGTAAGCGCCGTTCGGGTTGATCGTATAGGGAATAATCGGCTGGCCGCGGGCGATCTTTTGCGCTTCCATGGGGATCAGCAGGTGCGAGCGCGCCAGTTCTTCCACGATGTTTGAAACCGTCTGCGTGGTCAGTGCCGTCATGCGGGCAACCGCCGCGCGCGACATCGGTCCATTGGTGCGGATGGCCTCGATCACGACACGCCGATTATGCGATTTGGCCTGTTCGAGATTCGTGCCTGAAATTGTCTTCATGAGTGGATGGGGATTTTCTGTATCGGCGTTCGGTTGGCGTTGTTGCGTGTCACGAGCTGCCGTTGGCGTGACAGGGAAATGGCCGCTTTTGCCGGTGTTTGCCCCAGCGGGCATTTTCCATCCTTTTGCCTATCTCTTCAAGTGGTCGCGAGTTTCTGCCTGGCGACTGCGCCGCCTGTCGCGCGAAGCGGTCGGGCTTCGGCGGCCGTGCCGCAACACATTACCACGAGCAGGGATTGCAATGCCTGCTCGTGGCACAGATTACCTTATTGTTTGCGGTAGGTCCCTTGCAGGGTCACGCCGCCGGCAAGGTTGCAGACACCTGTCTGTGACACATGCCAGGTCTTTGCGTTGAGGCGATTGAGGTCGATCTTGCAGGCGTCTCTGGAAAGCTGGGTGTGTTCCTTCGCCAGCGGAACGACACCGTCCATGCCATCGGCATTGACATTGCCCGCTTCGGCGCCGCCCGGGCCGACAAAGGTCGAGGCGAGCGAAACCGCGATAAGGCCGTCGACCGGTCCGAAAATCGAAAGGTGGCCTTCGTTGCCGTCGGTGTTGTTCGACTGGAAATCCGTCGATGCGCTTCGTCCACCCTTGGTTGCCAGGAGGGAGCCGATCTGGTCGTCATAGGCCTGCCGGATGCAAGCCGCATCGCCGCAGGATTGTACCGTCGTAATCCAGCGCCGTTGCCGCTCCCGGATCTTGTCCGCATCGTCCTGCTTCGATGCAGCAGCATAGAGATCCCTTACGATCTTATCCCGCGTGAGGAGGGATTTGTCCTGGCAAATCATCTGATCGCTTGTCGAGGCAGGCTTGGCACAATCGATGCCAGCCGCTTCGACGGGCACTGCAAACAGGGTGACGATGACCATCGCCGAGGCGGATATCGAAATCCTCATGGGATACCTTCATTTTCGATGCTTCAGCTAACTATGCCTCGGCGCGGCTTCGTAAAGGTCCTGCCGACGTTCGCGGCAAACTCGTCAAATACCGCACCGGCATTTGACGATCGCAGGCATCCTTCTAGTTTCGACTGTCTGAGCGCACAATATCGATGGAAGGTCACGTGGAGGGCGAAACACAACTGTCCGGCAGGATCACATTTCTGATTGTCGGCTCCTTGTTTCTTGGCGTCACCATCGGGATGGGAGCCTTGGCAGTCCACCTCTACCGGACCTATGCGAACCCGACCGCCATGGCGGCGTGCACGGTTTTTTCCTGGGCATTCGGCAGCATGGTCATATCGATGGTGCTCGTGCTTCTGACCTCGGGGAGGAAAACCAAGGGCAAGATCGGCGCAAGGAGAGGGCAGGTCACCGTCAGGCTCGGCAGCAGATCGCTCGGCTCAAGCGGTCACGTCACGGGCGAGGGCGTTGAGGCCGAAGGCGAGGCGGGAAAGCGCATCATAAGCATGATCCCGTCTCTTTTCCTCATTGCATCCTCGCTCGGACTGGCACTTCTCGGCCTCTTCCTCTTCGGCCACCACCGGCTCGACCTGATCGGATCCGGAATGTTCATCGCGGTGGTGTTCTATATCGCGAATTGGAGCAGGCTGGCCTGGCCGCGAAAATAGTTCCTGAGGGCGGGGCGATCTTGGTCTACACTTATGACGGAATATCTTCTCCTCATATCACGAAAGCAGCTTGCGAAGCTCGCCACCGATTGTCCGTGTGTTGCAGCGCCCACTCAGACTAGGTTTCTTTGAACGACCAAAATATCGACAGAGGGAGCGCGAACATGTTTTCGCCGAAACTAAGTACGCGTTCTCCCATGTAGACGACGATGCCGACAAAGGGACGGTTCTTACCTGGGCCTTCGTCTCGGAACCATCGCAGATGCAGAAAGTCTTTTGCTTCAACCGTAGTCGATGTCTTCATCTCGAAGCCTATTATCGTTCTGTCTGCTTCAGCAATAATGTCTATCTCGCGTCCTCGTTGATGCCTCCAATGATAAAGCCGCCACCGACGCCTCTGATGGGGGAGGGATTTCCACAGCTCATTGTGAACGAAATTTTCGAAAAGGCCGCCAAGTGCTGCGGGGTTGGCGCCAATACTGAAGCTCTGCGCGTTCATACTCCTTAAGGCGGCGACGATCCCGGTATCGACAAGATGGATTTTGGGTTGGCGGATGTCGCGCCCGGACTCTCCAGATGTCCACGCAGGCAATCGATGCAAAAGAGAAAGTTTGGTTAGGATATCCAGGTAGGTATCGGTGGTATTCCTTTGCAAGCTGATGTTCGAACAGAGTTCGTCTATATTCAGCTCGTTTCCGACGCGCGTAGCTAGTTGATCGATCATTCGCCTCATGGCGTCCGATTTTCTTATTTTTAAGATGTACGCAACGTCGCGTTCCACGACACTGTCGACGTAGTCTGTATATCGATTCTGCCTCCACCGCTCTTCCAGAGTTCGTATTTCGGGGAAACCGCCTGCGACTATTAAGTCGATGTATTGTGCTCGGGACAAGATTTCTGCTTTAGGCAGGTCTAGTGGATCGGGACGGCCCTCCATCGACGCCCAGTCGAGAATTTTTGCAGCTCCCATGCGCTTTGTCTCAGCGACGCTCATTGGAAGCATCGTCATTGTATGGACTCTGCCTGCCAACGAGTCCGCTACGTGCGCGGAAATGAAAACGTTGGAAGAACCTGTCAGGACGAACTGGCCCATTGCTCGGTTTTCGTCCACAATTCTTTTCAACGCCGAGGCCAATTTGGTTGAACGCTGGGCTTCGTCGATAATGAGCGGACCCACTTTCGTCTCAGCCAGCAGAGCGTCCAACTGTCCTTTTGGGTCAGCTTCAAGAGCTGCGAGCACACCATCGTCATCTAATGTAATGAATTTTCCGACGCTCAATAGATCGCGTACAAGCGTCGTCTTCCCGACCTGCCGTGGCCCGATAATATTAACCACGCGCGCTGAGGCAAGAGCCGCCTTCAATAGGGCTTGCAGATGACGTGGTAAGAGACTGTTGTCCATGATGGTTATTTCATTTTCTCAGGAAACTGCGGTGCGGGGAAAGTTGTAATGGATCGCGGGGGAAAGTATCAATAGCAGCGCGGGGAAAGTGTCAATAGTGTGATGGTGGGAGCATTAGTAGGTGGACGTCACGGAGAACTCCCGCCTAGTCACCATCAGAGCACCGAAAGTGGCTCCTGCCGCAAGTTCCAAGTTCCCATGCTGCGGGTAGAACGGCTGCCCTGTAACCGACCAGCGAAAGCTGCAGAAAGACCCCAGGGCATCTTCGCGGGCAACTCCGACAGCGCCGCCTGATTAACGTTGTGAGCTTCTTCGTCAGCAGGAGTACTGACCGAGCTTGCTCCTTTGGATTCAGGCCAAAGGCACCGAGGCGGAAAAGCAGGTGGTCCTGCGGTTCATCACGCAGGCCATCGCGACGCAGGAGCGCCAACTTGCTCGGCTGTTGAAGGAAGACAAGGGCTGATTTCGATCGCAGGCGGATCGCACTCCGATTTTAGGGGCGCACTACATCTTGCCATGATCTACGGCATTCCTTTACCATCCGGCGTTATAGTCGGGCACGGGGATAAATTTGAAGGCCCGCTGGGAGAAGATGCTGGACGCGGAAATCGTCGCATTCCTGGAAGCGTGTCCGATGGCGGCACTTGTGCTCGACGCCGTCGGTACGGTCGTCTTCGCCAATGCGCAAGCCCGAGAGCTCTTTGTCCTTTCAAGCGCGCCTCGCGACCTGTCCATCTCGGATTTGATACCGGACTGGCCGCTTCCCGCCGCTGCCTCGCAGCCATTGCTCGTCACAGGTGCCGGCCATCGACGGGATTGCCGGGTCAGCGTCATGACCTGGCCTTCGGCGTCAGGAAAGCTGACGGCGGTCCTTATCGAACCGGAGAGCGAAGACCGCCATGCCGCGGTGGCGGCTAGGGAAGCCAATCTACGCCTTCGATATGTAATCGAGATGCTGCCGGAAGCGGTCTGCGTCTTCGATGCGAGTGATCGTTACGTTCTATGGAACGAGAAATACGCGGAGCTTTATCCTGATGTCGCCGATCATCTCAAACCCGGCATCGCTTTCGAAGATATTTTGAGGATCAGCCTTGCCAGCGGCCGCATGCCCGAGGTTGTCGAAGACAAGGAGATGTGGCTGAAGCAGCGCATGCGAAAATTTCGCCAGCCGGTTTCACAGGAGGAGCAGCAGCTCAAGGATGGGCGATGGCTTCGGCATGATGATCGGCGCACGCCTGACGGCGGCGCCATCGGCATGCGGATAGACATCAGCGAGTTGAAACAGCGCGAAGAGCGGTTGCGCCAGCTTTTCGATGCCAATCCGATGCCGATGCTCCTATGCGATGGCAGCAGCCTGCAGATCCTTCAGGTCAACCGGGCGGCGATCGACTTCTATGGCTTTGCAAAAGCGACGCTGCTTTCGTGGAGAGCGTGCGACATGCATGTCGAGAGCGAGGCGGATCGCTTTGCAGATGGGCTTCTCGAACTCGAAGACGATTGCGAGGCGAGAACGGTCTGGCGCCAAAGGGTGGCCGATGGGACGGAACGCCATGTGCTCGTTTACGTTCGGCTGCTCCACGAGGGTCTGGAACGCCGCCTCCTGCTGACCATTGCCGATGTCAGCGATCGCATTCTCGCGGAGGCCGAAGCCAATCGTCTGGCACGGCACGACATGCTGACCGGATTGCCGAACCGCATGTGCTTCTACAAGGCCCTCGATGAAGCCTTGAAGATGAACAATGGAAGGGGCATCGCTGTTTTCTGCCTTGATCTCGACGGGTTCAAGCCTGTCAATGACACTTTCGGGCACGCCGCGGGCGACGAGGTTCTCAAGATGGTGGCCGAGCGGCTGCGCGGCGCAGCCAGGGGCCATATGGTTGCGCGCTTGGGCGGCGATGAGTTTGCAATCCTGATGACCGGGGAAGTGGGTGATATCGCCGATGTGGCGAAGGGTTGCATTGCTGCCTTCAAATCCTCGTTTCGCATCGAGGGCGCCACCGTCGATATCGGCATCAGTATCGGTGTTTCGGCGGCGCCGGAGAATGGCGAGAACGGAGAGGTCTTGATTCAGGAAGCGGACCGCGCCCTCTACCGGGCTAAAGCCAATGGCCGGAATACGTGGCGGACGGCGAGCAACGGCCATCGCCAGCAGACCGTTTCAGGGCGCATGAGATAAGAGGGCGGTTCGGAAACGCGCCGGCCATGCGCAGCTCTTGAACTTGGCGTGATCTCTCCTCATTTCAGTAGCCACTGTTTCAATCTGTCGAACCGACAGCCTCCTGCTTTCTAACAGTTGCTGCCGTTCCTCTATGCGACGCGTCCGCGTCGGGGGAGTTTTCATGGGCTTTATTGATCGCGACATCCAGCCGTCATCCGATGCCGGGCTGCTGGATGCCTATTCTCAATCGGTATCGAGTGCCGTCGATCTCGTCGGGCCGGCCGTCAGCCGGATCGAGCGGCTGGGCGGCCGCGCCGGACATGGTTCCGGCTTCGCCATCTCGCCTGACGGCCTGGTCGTGACCAACAACCACGTCGTCGACGATGCGAAGGCCGTGCGCATCAAGACCCCCGAAGGGGCAACCGTCGAGGGAAGGGTGCTCGGGCGCGATCCGGATACCGACCTCGCGCTCATCCGTGCCAATGACTGGCCGGGCAATTGGGCGAGGCTCGGCGATTCCAAATCGCTGAAGCGCGGCCACATCGCGATTGCCATCGGCAATCCCCTCGGCTTCGAATGGACCGTCACGGCCGGCATCGTCTCGGCGCTTGGCCGGTCGATGCGCGCGGCGAGCGGCCGCCTGATGGAAGACATTATCCAAACGGATGCCGCTCTTAACCCCGGCAATTCCGGCGGCCCGCTGGTCTCGTCCGCCGGCGAGGTGATCGGCGTCAATACCGCCGTCATCCAGGGTGCCCAGAGCATTGCGTTCTCGGTTGCCTCCAACACGGCCAATCATGTGGTGTCCGAGATCCTGCGCTTCGGCCATGTCCGGCGCGCCTACATCGGCATTGCCGCCGATACGGTCGAATTGCATCGGCGCGTCGCGCTGGAAGCCGGCGTCACGCATTCGACGGCCGTACGACTGCGGCGCGTCGAGAAGGATAGTCCGGCCGAAAAGGGCGGCTTGCAGGAGGGTGACTACCTGCTTGCCATCGATGGACAGGCTGTATCCGGCATCGACGATGTCGTCAGGCTGCTGGATGGCGACAAGATCGACACGGAGATCGAGGTCTTGATCTTCAGTGTCGGTGGCTTGATCGAACGAAGGCAGGTCAAGCCTTCGGCGCGCCCAGCCATCTAGCCGATACCCGATCATATTCTCGGCAGCGTCGTACCGTCGACGCTGCCGATTGCTTTCTTACCCTCTGCCGACGAGCGGCATTTTCGTTGCCATGACGGTCATGGAGAGAACGTTGGCATCGAGCGGCAGGGTGGCCATGTAGACGACGGCGCGTGCGATATGGTTTGCCGAGATCGTCGGTTCGGCTGCGATCTCGCCATTCGCCTGCAGCACGCCGGCGCTCATCCGCGCCGTCATGTCGGTGGCGGCGTTGCCGATATCGATCTGGCCGCAGGCAATATCGAAGGGACGGCCATCGAGTGCCGTCGATTTCGTCAGGCCGGTGATCGCGTGCTTGGTGGCCGTATAGGGTGCGGAATGCGGCCGCGGCGTCGTTGCCGAGATCGAGCCATTGTTGATGATGCGGCCGCCTTGCGGCAATTGGGCTTTCATCAGGCGAAAGGCCTGCTGTGTGCACAGGAACGCGCCGGTCAGGTTCGCGCCGAGAATGGCGTTCCATTGCTCGAAGCTCAACTCCTCCATCGGCACCGCCGGCAGACCCATGCCGGCATTGTTGACCAGAAGATCGAGACGGCCATAACGGCCGGCGATTGCATCGAAGAGGCTGCGGACGGATGTGGGGTCGCTGACATCGGCGGCAACCGCAAGAAACTCAGCACCGGTTTCCTCGGATAGCTCGCTGGCGGATTTTTCGAGAATGTCGGCCCGGCGCCCCGAGATGACGACCTTGAAGCCTGCCGAGCCGAGCGCCTTGGCGATGGCGCGGCCTATGCCCGTGCCGCCTCCTGTCACCAAGGCGATCGCGTTCTTTGTGTTCGATGACACCTCCGTCATGCAACTCTCCCGTCGAGTTCGTCCTCGATATGCGCCCGGAGGATCTCGTCAAAACTCTGTTCGGCTTTGAAGCCGAGATCGCTCGCGCGCTTGGCGTCGAATTGGGTTGCCCAGCCGGAAACGATCCGTTCGATCACCGGATCCGGTTCCCGGCGGATGAGCGCCACCGCCTTGTCGCCGCCGACGCGGCGTAAGGCGTCGATCTCATCGGAAACGAGCGCTGAAAGCCCCGGCATGGTGAGATTGCGCCGCGGGCCGACCTTCGCGGTATCGAGCGTTGCGGCATGCGCGAAGAAGCCGACGGCCGCGCGCGGGCTTGCAAACCAGTGCCGCACCGTATCGCTGACGGGCAGAATGGCTTCCTTCCCGACAAGCGGTTCGCGCAGGATGTTGGAGAAGAAACCGGACGCCGCCTTGTTCGGGGTGCCCGGCCGCACGCAGATGGTCGGGAGCCTGATGCCGATGCCGTCGAGAATGCCGCGCCGCGAATAATCGGCGAGCAGGAGTTCAGCAATCGCCTTCTGGGTGCCGTAGCTCGTCAGCGGCGCGGTCAGGAATTCGTCGCCGATGACGTCGGGGAAGGGGGTGCCGAACACGGCGATCGAGGAGGCGAAGATGACGCGCGGGGCATAGGTGGATTTCAGGCCCTGCTGGCGAATGGCTTCGAAGAGCGCCCGCGTCCCATCGAGATTGACCGTATAGCCCTTGTCGAAATCCGCTTCGGCTTCGCCGGAGACGATGGCGGCGAGATGGAAGATCATATCCGGGCGATCTTCGACGAGCCTGTCCGCAACGCCCGGTGCCGCAACGTCGATTGTCAGGGCCCTTGATACGGATGCGAGCGCTTCCGGGACAGGCGGCTGGAAGGCATCGACCAGCGTCAGGCGGTCGATGGTCTGCCCCAGAGTGTTCGGCTCGGCGGCAATGCGGTTGACAAGCTTGCGGCCGACCATGCCCGCAGCGCCCAGGATCAAAACATGCATATCGGCTTTTCCTCCCAATAGGCTGATATCAGTCTTCGGGATCATTCCCGAGTGAATTTCTTTAAAGGCCGTCGAGCATCTGGGATGCCGACCGTTCTTTCATCTGTATGCTTGCAGCCAGGCGAGCCCTGCGTCCGTCGTGGTCGCCGGCCGATATTCCGCGCCGATCGGTTCGTCATAGCCCAGCTTTTCCAGAAACCGCAGAATGTGACGGTAATCGATCTCCCCGTGGTCCGGTTCGCGCCGGTCCGGAACGGCGGCGATCTGGATATGGCCGATTGTCGCCATATGCGCTTGCAGCCTGTGCGTCAGGTCACCCTGCATGATCTGGATGTGATAGCAGTCGAACATGAGCTTGACGTTCTCCGCTCCAACCGCAGCTATGATGTCGAGCGCCTGATCGGCAGTCTGGAGGAAGTAGCCCGGCGCATCGCGATGGTTGAGCGGTTCGATCAGGATGGTCGTCCCCGTCTTGCCGGCGCGTTCGCTGGCATAGCGGAGATTGGCGATGAAGGTGGTTCGCGCCGCGTCGCCGGCAGCCTTGCCGGCCATCACATGCACGTTTCGCGCGCCGATGGCCACTGCATAATCGATCGCCTGATCGATGACGCCACGCGCCTCATCCTCGCGCCCTGGAACGGCGGCAAGCCCGTTATCGCCAGCCGCGATATTGCCGCGGGCGGTATTGAGGCCGAGCATGGGAAGGCCGCTTTCGTCCAGTGCCTGACGCACGGCTTCAGCGGGAGTGTCGTATGGGTAATGGCATTCTACCGCATCGAAGCCGGCGGTCTTGGCGGCGCGGATCGCGTCGGGGAGAGAAAGCTCCTGCCACAGGAATCCCAGATTGGCGGAAAAGCGTGTCATGTTCAGTCCCACTCGACGTCATAGGTGCGAACGAGGTCGGCGATCTGCGCATCCGTCAGCAGCGAAGGATTGGCCCCGCGCGTCAGTATGGCAAGCTTTGCCGTCTCTTCCAGTTCCTCTATCGCATAAACAGCCGCTTCCAGATCTTTCGCTGAAACGACGGGTCCATGCGCGGCCAGCATCACGGCGCTGCGCTTGCCGGCAAGGCCGCGAATGGCATCGCCCATGGCCGGATCTCCGGGCATGAAATAGGGCAGCAGCTTCACCTTGCCGAGCTTCATGATGGAATAGGCCGTCAGCGGTGGCAGCATGCTGTCGGTATCGACGCCGGGCAAGATCGAGAGCGCAACGGAATGGCTGGAATGGAGATGGACGACGGCTCCGGTCTTTTTTGGCCGTGTCTCATAGAAGGCTGCATGCAGCGGCATTTCCTTCGTCGGCTTGTCCCCGCCGATCAGGCGTCCCTCTGCATCGAAGAGCGAGAGCCGCGCGGGATCGAGGCGCCCGAAGGAGCTGCCCGTCGGCGTCACCAGCAGACGTCCATCGCTGAGACGCGCGGAAATATTGCCGGAGGAGCCGGCTGTCAGGCCGCGATCGTAAAGCGATTTGGCCATCATGCATATGTGTTCGCGCAGTCCGGCTTCTTCGCTCATGCAGCCTCCAACCGGTCGAAAGCATCGGTGAAGAAGCCTTCGCCGCCGAAATTGCCGGATTTCAGGGCGAGCGCGATCGGCTCTCCCTCGACGGTCGCGAAGGTCCAGGGGACACCGGGCGCTATTTCCGGGCCGATCGCCAGATGGGTGACGCCGAGCGCCTGCGTAATCGCTCCAGATGTCTCGCCGCCGGCGACGACGAAGCGGCGCGTGCCGCCATCGAAGGCAGCGCGGGCGATCTCGGAAAGGGCGTCCTCGACCACCTGGCCTGCCTTGTTTCGGCCCAGCCGCTCTTGAGCTTGCCGCACCTCGTCGGGTTCGGCGGTGGCGTAAATGAGTTTCGGCGTATCAGGAGATTGCTGGCGGAGCCAATCCAGCGCTGCAGCGGCGCCGTCCTGTGCAAGCGCGATCGGATCGAGCCGCAGGCTGGCGACGTTGCCGGCATAATTGGCAACTTGCCTCCGGGTCATGGCGGAGCAACTGCCGGACAGGACGATAGAACCGCCGGCGACTTTTGGCAATGCCTGTCGATGTTCGGAGAGTCTGACGAGACCCCGTTCCATGTAGAGTTGCGGAAGCTGGCCGGCGATCGCGCTGCCGCCCGTCAGCAGTGGCATGTCGAAGGATGCTGCGGCGATCGTGCGGAGATCGTCGTCGCAAACGGCATCGACGATCGCATGTTGAATACCGCCGCCGCCGAGTTGCGCCAGCTTTGCTCTCAGCGCCGCCGCGCCTTTCGAGACGACATTGCGGTTAGCAAGGCCGACCGCGCCGCTCACCTGCGGTGTCAAAAGCCGGACAAGGCTTGAATCGCGCATCGGCGTCAGCGGATGATCCTTCATCGGGCTTTCCGACAGAAGCTGCTCGCCGACGAAGAGATGACCCATGAAGACGCTTCGCCCGTTCTCCGGAAAGGCGGGGCAATAGATCGTCTGGATTGCACCCGTCTCAGCCAACAGCATCTCAGCAACCGGACCGATATTGCCTTCTGCCGTGCTATCGAACGTCGAGCAATATTTCCAGAAAAACCGGCTGGCGCCTGCTTCCTTCAGCCAATCAAGCGCTAGTCGGGCCTGTTTTACTGACATGTCGGCCGGCGAAGTACGGCATTTCAAGGCGATGACCTCGAAGGCTGCCGTCTCGTTCCGATCGCGTTTTTCCTTCGGTACGCCGATCCGCAGCGAAACGGGCAGTCCGCTGCGCGCCAGCAGCGCGGCAAGATCGGTTGCCCCGGTAAAGTCATCCGCAATGCAGCCAAGCAGGAGCGTCATGGCTTAGTCCTTCATGCCCGGCAGGTGGGCGCCGCTCTTGGCGGCCAGGATTTTGGCAACGGCAGCGTCGTCTTCGAAGCCGAGACCGGCTTCCGATGCTTCCATGAAGAGATCGAGCGCGGCTGCGGCGAGCGGCGTGACGGCTCCGGCTCTGCCGGCCTCCGATGTAACGATGCCGAGGTCCTTGACGAAGATGTTGACCGCCGAGCGTGGCGTATAATCGCCTGAAACGATGTGCTCGCCGCGGTTCTCGAACATCCAGGACGAGCCAGCGGAAACACGGATCACCTCATAGAGCGTCTTCAGGTCTATGCCGGCCTTGGCGGCAAGCGTCATCGCTTCGGCTGTCGCGGCGATGTGCACGCCCGCCAGCAACTGGTTGATCATCTTGACCTGCGAACCGCCGCCCGGGCGCTCACCCAGCCGGAACAGCTTGGCCGAGATAGCGTCGAGCACAGCGGATGCGCGAGCGAAGGCCTCGGGCGCGCCGGATGCCATGACGGTGATCTCGCCCGCAAGCGCGCGAACGTGACCACCGGAGACCGGGGCGTCGATAACAAACATGCCAGCTGCCTCAAGCCGCTCGGCAATAGCTGTCGTCGCGCTCGGCGCCATGGTGGTGCAGAGCAGGAACGTGGTCGAGGGACGAGCGGCTGCCAGCGCACCATCCCGGCCGAAAAGCACGTCCTCGACCTGCTTGCTGTTGACGACATAGACGAGGACCGTGTCGGCGTCTTCCGCCGCTGACGCTGGCGTCGTGCAGGGCGCGCCGCCGTTCTCGGCAAAACGGGCGAGAACCTCGTTGCGAACATCGCAACCGCGCACTGCAAAGCCCGCTTTCAGAAGCGACAGGGCAGCGCCCCAACCCATGGACCCCAGGCCGATGACTGCGGCCCTCTTCGTGTTCTGCACGGCGCTACCTCTGCGATTTTCAGCTCATGTTACCGATACCGGTATCGGTAACATAGCCTTCTTTTCCAGGGAATTGTCAATAGGCGGATGTTTGCCTTTTCCAGGAAACATTCTATGAAGAAGAGCGGCATTGTGCCAGCCGCCATCGTTCATCGAGGGTTGCTTGGGGATGCGCAAACCCACTCTGGAAGAAATCGCGATCGAAGCGGGCGTCAGCAAGATGACGGCTTCGCGCGCTTTGCGCGGCGTGGCTGACGTCTCCAGCGAGACGCGCGGCAGGGTCGTCGAAGCGGCAACGCGAATGAACTATGTGGGCAACAGGCTGGCGCTCTCGCTATCCTCGCAGCGCACCAATCTGGTCGCCGTCGTCGTTCCCAGCATGTCGAACATCGTTTTCGCTGAGATTCTTGCCGGCATTTCCGCCGGGCTCGACGGTTCCGGCATGCAGGCCGTGTTCGGCATATCAGACTATGATATGGCAAAAGAGCGCGACATCATCCGCGACATGCTCTCCTGGCAACCCTGTGCCATCATCGTCACCGGTCTGGATCAGCCGGAGGAGACGGTGGACTTGCTCCGCCATGCCAATATTCCGGTCATCCAGCTCATGGACCTCGATGGTGCGCCGATCGATTTCAATGTGGGGCTGTCGCATGGCGCGGCGGGCGAAGACATGGCCGAGGCGCTCATTGCCGCCGGCCGCCGGCGGTTCGGCTATGTCGGCAGCGCGCTGGAAAAGGACCTGCGTGCCGGCAAGCGCAAGGCCGGCTTCGAGCGTATATTGCGCGCGCATGGTCTGGGTTTCATCGAGCAGCGGATTGACGATGCCTTTTCCTCGATCGCGCTCGGAAAGCAACTGACGACGGCAATGCTTGCGGCGGTGCCCGACGTCGACTGCATTTATTATTCCAACGACGACATGGCGAGCGGCGGATTGTTCGCCTGTATGGAACTCGGCGTTGCGGTTCCCGGCCAGGTGCTGATTGCCGGATTCAATGGGCTGGATCTGGTCGGCTCTCTGCCGGCGCCGATCGCAACCTCCCGTTCGCCAAGGCGCGCCATGGGCGAGATGGCCGCGCAGTTGGTTCGCCGCGCTGTCGCCGACGACGGAGATATCGGCGAGAAAACCATCGTGTTCAAACCGACGATCACAGGCATCGAGTGCTAGGATGTCATCGTCCAGATAGCGGAGCCGCCATATTAAGGGCGGGGCGGCACTCTTACGTTCGGCAACAAGATTCCCCACAAATTCCATCGGGCGGAAACATTCGGACATGGGCGAGGCGAACTCGTCGGCTAGACCGGCATCTGCATGTGAGCAAGTTGTCATTTCGTATGCGTGATACTAATCTGGATAGCATCAGGGCATTGAGGATTCATGTACGACGATTCGATCCTGCCGACAGAGATTGCCGTTTTGCTTGGCTTGATATGCAATATCGGCGCGCCGCTTTTGGCCTTCTGGTCGGCGGGAAAATTACCTCGACTACGCCTCTGGTTTCATGCTGGCGCCTTCGTCGCGATCCTGGCCTCGCCGCTGGTGGCCATGATCCTTGGACTGCCGGATCTTTTTCCTGAAGAGGAAGACGGTCCCGGTGCCCGATTTGCTTTCCTGCCGCTGATCATGGAAACGGCCATTATCGTACTGCTCTATTGTCTCGCCGGCGCAATGCTTCTGTCCCAGCCGGTCCATTCGGCCATCACCGATTGGCGGGATGGAGATCGTATGCCCTGAGGCAGGTCGCGCAAAAATGTGCGGCGGTTTTGCTATACCGATGCGCTTCAGCGGCGATATGCCGGCTGAATGCCGTGAATCTCGAAGACATTGAATTCTGCCGGTCGTCGAGGAAATTGCGAGCGCATCTGCGCGGCCGCCAATGACTATTCCTTCGATAGTCCCCTTGACGTCCGGCCGTGTGCCATGATCAGGCTCCGGCGGCGTTCAGGCAGAGTTCAGGCGAGTTGGTGTATCTCTGCCTGGTCCATGAGAGAAAATGGGGTAAGGGAAATGTTGGAACGTTTCGTACGAGTATCGCGTGTCGCCTTGATCGGGCTGGCCGCACTGCAACTGATGACCTCTGCTGCCTCGGCACAGTACTATGGCGGCGATGACGGCTATGCCCCGCCGCCCTGGCAGCGTGACCGGGGCCGGGATTGGGACCGCCCGCCGCGCGGCTGGGATCGTGACCGGGATCGCGATTGGGATCGTGATCGCGGCTGCAGCCGGCGCGAGCTTATGCGAGCCGCCCGTGCCGAAGGCTTCCGGCGCATCGATTCAATTGACAGCAATGGACGGCGTATCATCGTGCGTGGCTGGAATGATGGCGGCCCGGACCGCATGGCCTTCGCTAACCGAAGCGGTTGCCCGGCTCTTAACTGATAGCCGATATAGCGTAAGCGGAAGCCGAGTGTGGATCGGCTTCCGCTTACCTTCGCGGCCGCGCATCCCTTCGACTGGCTGAAAAAGGATGCGCCGTTGCTGCTCTTGAGCTTTGTTGCCGTTTGTCGCCCAACCTCAGGCGGCGGCGAATCTCTTTTTCGCAGGAACAGCGCTGCTGGTCTTGTCGGATGCGGCTGATGCTTCGATGTCATCGCCTTGCGACGTCACCAAGAACTGCCAGGATATACCCCAGGGATCTACCACCGGGCCGCACCCGTCCGTCGAATTGCCCTTTTCCAGAGCATTGCGCAGAAAATCCGCTTCGGCCTGCGTTGCGCATTCGAAGATGATGGAAGAGTAATGCTCGGAGCGATCGAACGGTCCGGCCTCGAAGCCCATGAAGGAACGGTTGCCGATTGTGAAGCCTGCGAACTTCACGCTGCCGGCCGGACCATTCGGATTGTCGGTTAAGATGTTCGAGATCCACCCGGTTGCCGAATTCGGAATAAGCGTCGCGTAGAACTCGATCGCCGATTCCATGTCACGCCGAAACCAGAGATGTTGCCTGACTTTCATCACTATTCGCTTTCTTCAAGTCCCGCCCGGATAGGGCGCCGCATGAAGGAGGCATGCCTGCCGTGTTGGTGGGTAAAACTCGTGCCGCCGGCGAGCCGCCTTCGTGGTGAGCGGTGTCGCCGGCGGCAGGCTGAAGAGTTGCTGCTGGCCGTTCGTGCCCACCCCTGCGGGGCACGGACGGGTACGCAACACTATTTTTCGGCAACTCTACCAGCGAGAGCCATGACATAGTCGTCGGCGATATCGGCGAGCGTCAAAGCGACTTCCGGTTCATTCCAGCCGGCAGCAAGCGCCATTTGCACGAAATCGCGAAACGCTACTTCAAGAACTTCTTCGCGTTCGACGGCGCGATAGGCGTCAGTGGAAGGATGTTGAGGCTTGCTGATGTTCATTGTCTGGCGGGTCGATACCATTGCTATGTTCCCTAAAGCTGTGCCTTGGTGGACGGAGGGTACATTCGCCACACACCAGGGCTTTGGTGTCCAAACGATTATTATGCTTCTTTTCTAATAGGTTACGCACGGGATGTCGTTAGCCGTGCATCCTGAAACTTGCAGCAGCGTCCATTTTCGCAATTGCTGAAGTGCGATCCGGCGGTTCAGCCCCGAGATGGCGTGGACGAATGTATCGTCCATTGCGTGAAGCAATCCGCTTTACGCGCGCTTGCGGGATATCGAATCCATCGTCTCTAATGATAGTAGCCGAGGGTCCTTAGCCATTCTTCGAAGGAATGGGTGCTGTCGGGCGATACCGGCGAGGCGACTTGTCCAAGATAGCGCGGAATGGTGAGGTTTCTTGCTTCGCGAGGACTGTAGCCGAATTCCTTGCTGAAGGCCCGGCTGAAGTGTGCTGCCGACGAAAACCCGACACCAAAGGCGATATCGAGGATCTGTTCCCGGTTCGCCGGATCGCTGAGCGCGGCATGGGCCGACAGGAGACGGCGTCGCTGAATATAATGATGCACGCCGCCATATTGCTCGAAGATTTGGTAAAGCCTGGTGCGGGATATGCCGAGCTGCCGGCATATCTGCTCCACCGTCAGATCGCCTGCGGCAAGATTGCTTTCGACGAAACGCCGCACGCGCTCCGTTACCGCCAGGGTGCTATGCTGTTCGACGCCCGTCGATTGCGCCGCCGATGTCGAAACCGAAGCCACGATCATGTTGCGCACCGTCTGGACGACATGCGGCAGGTCCGTCGCCGCAAAGTGAGGAAGATTATCCGTGACGCTGCCGAGATATTCGATCAGCATGCCGGTGAAGATCCCGGAAAGGGCGATGTTGTTTTCGATCTCGACGGGGGCAGGAACCTCGAACAGCAATGCTCGCGGCAGAAAGAGCGAGAGGGTCTTCGCCCCCGTCGATCGTCCCCGAAAAGGATGCCCTAGAGAGCGCAATTCTATCTTGCCCGGCTCTCCTTCCAGCACACGCCCATCGACCTCCGTCCACGTCCGGCCATCGCTCAGGACGGAGATATGCCAATGATCGATGAGGTTGGCTTTTACCTTCGCCTGTGAGCGCATGTAGCTGTGAGGAGGCGTATCCTGCTGAACGATGAGCATGCCACCGAGGTTCCAGGCCACATGGTCTGCTGGAAAGCCGGTTTCCGGCGAGACATTATCCGGCAGCCGGATGTCGACATGCGGTGCGATATAAGTCTGCCAGGCGGCAAATTGCGCCGCCGGTTCGAGTTCGCGCGTCGAAAACCGCAGCGGCTGCAAAGCCGGTGGTGGCAAAGCGTCTTCGGTCGCCGGTTTCTCCGGTCGCGGAAAGCGTCGCCGATCTGACGGTTGGGGTCTTCGGTCCTCGCGCAACGGCCGATCCTTCGTCTCGATGGACGCAGATGCGGATTGTTCTTCGCGCCGCAAATCAGACAATCCGGTCTCCTCGAATACCGTCAGGATAAAACATGAGCACCGCCTTCAAACGGCCACTCATGATGTCGGCAGATAGATGGTCGCCTGTTTCAACAGGAATAAGGTCCAAAGCCTGCTTCGGGCTGTCTTTTCTCCAGCGAAACGACATGTTGCACCTTGCCGTATCCCTTAGCTACCTGATGATGCCAAACCCTTTCATTTGCAGCGCGATTTCGAAAAGGCAAGTCCTACGGGTCATCAACCTCATATTCGCGTGGCAATTGCTCTAAACTATGGCGGCAGGAGATGCGGAGTCGTGTCGCATCGGTACATATTGAGCAATTTCGGGACGGCGTGTCGATTGACGTCCGTGCAAGAGCCGACTGCCTTCGTGCTGCGCTGCAGGCTAATGTCGTACCGGTATTCGATTGAAGGCGTTACCGTCTTCGGCGATAGCTCTATGCCTGACATAACGAGGCTTGGCATGGCCCGGTCTCCATCATATCCTCGCGGAGCTCTTCACCGGCGCGTTTTGCGAGCAACCACTCCGTTTTTCATGCGTAGTTTGCATTTGCCCGTCCCGCCAAATTTACCTACGCAGATATCAACCACAGCTTTGGAATGACACATGACCGAATCTTCGCTTATCCCCGTCTTTGATGGCCACAACGACGTGCTGCTCCGGCTGCGCCGCGGCGGCTTGAATTCCGTCGACGCTTTCCTGAATGGCGAGGCTGCCGGACATATCGATCTGCCCCGCGCGCGTCGTGGCGGTCTTGCCGGCGGGCTCTGCGCCATATTCATCCCGTCGCCGGATCAGCCGAAGCCTGAGAACGCCGATTTTGCCACGCCTGCCCAGCCCGATGCGCTGAACGAAACCCTGGCCATGGCGCGGCTTCTGCTTGCGATCGAAGCCCGGTCCGAGGGAGCCGTGAAGGTCTGCCGCTCGGCCGCCGATATCAAGCGGTCGATCGCCGAAGGCCAATTCGCTGCCGTTTTCCATATCGAGGGCGCTGAGGCTGTCGCGGCCGATCTCGATGCCCTTTACGTCCTGCATCAGGCCGGCCTGCGCACGCTCGGACCTGTCTGGAGCCGCTCGAACGTCTTTGCTCATGGCGTGCCTTTCCGCTTTCCCTCGACGCCGGATATCGGCCCCGGCCTCACCGATGCCGGCAAGGATCTGATCCGCGCCTGCAACGAGCTCAGGATCATGATCGATCTCTCGCACATGAACGAGCAGGGATTCTGGGATATCGCGAGATTGTCGAATGCGCCGCTGGTTGCCTCGCATTCCAATGCGCATGCGCTTTCCCCGCACAGCCGTAATCTCACAGATAAGCAGCTCGATGCGATCCGCGATACCGGTGGTCTGGTTGGCATCAATTTCGGCGTGCTGTTCCTGCGCGACGACGGCGTGAGGAACCAAGATACTCCGCTCGACATCCTCGTTCGCCACGTCGCCTACATTGCCGAGCGCATTGGCATAGAGCATGTCGCGCTCGGCTCCGATTTCGATGGCACGACCATTCCGGCAGCGCTTGGCGATGCCAGCGGCTTGCCGAAGCTGATCGACGCCTTGCGCGCGCATGGTTTTGACGAGCAGGCGCTTGCAAAGATCGCCCATCAGAACTGGGTTCGCGTCCTCGAGCAGACCTGGGGCGGCTGAGACGAGGCATCTTCTCGTCTCTATCCAAGGCGGGGCAGCCGTGGAAGCTCGCGGAGCCCTTGCCTAAAGCTTATCCGACGCGTCTGGATGGGGCCGTGGGCACCCCAAGATTGCGATAACCGGTCGCCGGATGCGGTGCCGCGAGCCTTGGGCCACTGCCACCGAGCTTCTCGCGCAGGGTGCCCGCGCGATACTCGGTCTTGTAGACGCCGCGCTTCTGCAATTCCGGCACCAGGAGATCGACGGCATCCTCGAAACTTTCGGGGGTGACGGCATAGGCGAGATTGAAGCCGTCGACGTCCGTGTCCTCGATCCATTCCTGCATGAGGTCGGCGACCGTCTGCGGCGAGCCGACAAAGACCGGGCCGAAGCCGCCGATGCCGACCCAATCCGCCATCTCGCGCACCGTCCATTCCTTGTTCGGATCGATCGTGGTGAAGGTCTCGACGGCGGATTGCACTGCGTTGGTATGGCGATGGCGCAATACTTCATCGGGCGAGAACTGGCCGAAATCGATGCCGGTCCAGCCCGAGATCAGCGCCTGCGCGCCTTCGAGCGAAACATATTGACGGTATTCGTTGAACTTGCGCTGCGCCTCGGCATCGGTCTCGCCAAGGATGACGATCTGCAGGTTGAAGGCGAGGATTTCGCGAGGGTTGCGGCCGACGCGCTCGGCCGCCTCGCGAACATTGGCGACATAACGCTTCAGTACGGCCTTCGAAGGTGCTGCCACGAAAATGCATTCGGCATGGGCGCCGGCGAAATCCTTACCGCGGCTGGAGGCGCCCGCCTGATAGAGCACCGGGGTGCGCTGTGGCGACGGCTCGCAGAGATGGATGCCGGGAACGCTGAAATGCTTGCCGGAATGGCGGATCGGATGCACTTTTTCCGGCCGCGTGAAGATTCCCGCTTCGCGATCGCGGACGACGGCGTCGTCTTCCCAGCTGCCTTCCCAGAGCTTGTAGCAGACTTCGAGATATTCCTCGGCCAGCGCATAGCGGTCGTCATGCTGCGTCTGGGCCGACTGGCCGATATTGAGCGCGCCGCTGTTCAAATAGGAAGTGACGATGTTCCAGCCGACGCGTCCCTTCGTCAGATGATCGAGCGTCGAGATGCGCCGGGCGAATGTATAGGGATGCTCGAAGGAGAGCGAAGCCGTCAGACCGAAGCCGAGATGTTCCGTTTCGTAAGCCATGGTCGGGATAAGCTGCAGCGGATCGTTGACCGGCACCTGCGCCGAATGGCGCAAGGCCGCATCGACATTGCCGTTCAGCACGTCGTAAACCCCGAGCACGTCGGCGATGAAGAGGCCATCGAATTTGCCACGCTCCAGTGTCTTTGCCAGATGGACCCAATAATCGAGGTCCTTGTAGGTCCAGGATTTGTCGCGCGGATGGCGCCAGAGGCCCGGTGACTGGTGTCCGACGCAATTCATGTCGAAGGCATTGAGCCTGATTTGGCGTGTCATCTTGCTATTCCTGCGATTGTATCGTTCGGCCGGCGCTCAGGCGCCGACGGCTTTCTTGTTGACGAAGCTGAAGGCGAGCACGGCGAAGATCAGAAGGCCGGTGCCGACCTGCTGCCAGTAGAAGTTCAGACCCGTCAGCAGCAGGCCATTGGCGACGATGCTTAGGAGCAGAACGCCAAGCACCGTGCCGGCGACATTCGGCCGCCCCAACGGTGAAAAGGTCGTGCCGATGAAGGTGGCGCCGATGGCGTTCAGCATGAAGCCGTTGCCGGAGGAGGGGATATAGACGGTGACCGTCGCCATCAGGATCAGCCCGGCAAAGGCGGCAATCATGCTCGCAAGAATGAAGGTCACGGCCACATGTTTCGCTAGGCCGATCCCCGAATAGCGCACCGTGCGCGGTTGGATGCCGATGGCAAGCACGACGCGGCCGAAACGCATGCGTGCGAACAGCAGCGCCGCTCCGGCGATGATCGCCGCTGCGATCAGAAGCGGTATGGGAAGTCCGGCAAACGTCCCATGCCCGATAAAGCGCAAAGCTGCGGGAACGCCTGATGGCGGCAGATAGACCGGGTTGCCCCCATCCGTCAGCAGCTGCTGTATGCTGCGGCCGATGAACAGCGTTCCGAGCGTTGCCAGGAATGGCGATACGCCGATCGCCGAAATCAGGACGGCATTGACGCCGCCGACCAGGGCTCCCGCGCCAAGGCCTGCCAGCGCCGCCAGCGGCACGGGCAGACCTGCAAGAATACCGGAGACAAAGGCGAAGCTCGCGAAATCGACCGCCGTCCCGACGGATAGATCGATCCCGCCGGCGGCAACGGCGAAGGTCATGGCGATCGAGACGATGGCCAGCAGCGTGAAGTTGTTGACGAGGATGCTCTGCAGATTGCCGGGGCTTAAGAAGGTCGGCGCTACGGTCGAAAACAACGAGAAGACGGCGACAAGGGCGATGATGAGCCCGTAGCGGGCGAGGCCGGCGAATGATCGTGTCGGGGCGATGGCAGCGGTCATGGCTCAGATCTCCCGTTTGCGCAGCAGGGTGGTCGCGGAAACCACGATGAGGATCAGCAGACCCTGAACGCCGCTGACCAGCGTACTGGGCAGGTTAAGCAGCTGAAAGCCGTTGATGAGGAAGCCGACGAACAGTGTCGAGATCAGTGTGCCGCCGATGGTCGGCACGAGCCGGCGGGAGAAGACCGAGCCCAGCAACGCGGTGACGACGACGGGGAGCAGCATCTCGCCCGAACCGGTCGTGCTGCCGCTGAGGTAGGCGACGGAGAGAATGCCGGCGATGCCGCCGCAGAACCCACTGGCGACGAAAGCGCCCGCAACCAGGCTCTTCAACGGCAATCCGGCGGCGCGTGCTGCCTCCGGAAACTCACCGACGGCATAGAGCCTGAGGCCGAGTGGGGTGAATTGCACGATCGCCGTGACGATGACGGTAAAGCCGATCAGCACATAGGCGAGGATCGGAATGCCGAAATCGTCCGAGGATGAAAGAACGGTCAGGAGGTCGGTCGACGCGGGAAGCACGGTGTTTTGAGTCAGCACCAGCTCCAGCCCGGCGACGACATTCATCACGGCAAGGGTCGCCAGCAACGGGACGATGCCGGCAAAAACGATCGCCAGCGCATTGACGGCGCCGATCGCCAGACCGGTCGCCAGCGCGCCGGCTGCAGCGACCAGATCGCTGAAGCCGAGCTGGATGAGGCTTGCGTAAACGGCGGCGCTGAGTCCCATATTGGCGGCAAGCGAGAGGTCTATGCCGCCCGTGACGACATTGGAGCCGCCGGCGATGAGTACGATGGTCAGACCGACGGCGAGAACGCCCGAAATGGCCGATTGCCCAAGCACGTTGCCGATATTGCCGACCGTCAGGAAATAGGGTGCCGTCAGCGCAAAAATTGCCAGAATGGCGACAAAAGCCAGCAGCGAACCGAACCGCAGGGCGGCAGCGGCGAGCTTGCCGCCGGTCGGCAGCGCCTGTGCTGTCGGAGGCTCGGGGAGGGAAGCAAACTGAATATCAGCCGACATGGCGCAATCCTTCCCGGGCGCCGGTCGATGCCGACAGCACTTCGTCCGTTGTGGTCTGAGAGGAGATCAATTCGCGTGTGACCCGACCGCGAAACAGCACCAGAATCCTGTCGGTAATGCCCACAAGCTCCTGAAGATCCGAAGACAGTACGATCACACCGGCACCTCGCGCGGCAAGCTCGCCGATCAGCGAATAGATTTCGACTTTCGAGCCGATATCGACGCCGACGGTCGGCTCATCCAGCAGATAGATTTCCGACCGCCGGCTCAGCCATTTGGCAATCGCGACCTTCTGCTGGTTGCCGCCCGAAAGGGTGTGCACCAGCGCTTCGCGCCCGGCCGTCTTGATCTGCAACCGCTTGATCAGCTCGTCGGTATCGTCGCTTTCCCGCTTGCGGTTGAGAAAGCCGAAGCGCGTATAGCGGCCAAGGCTCGACAGCGTGATGTTTTCACGCACGCTGAGCTCCAGTCCCACGCCGTGGCCGCGCCGGTCTTCTGGCACCAAGGCGATCTGATGATCGACGGCTTCGACCGGATTGCGTGGCTTCAGGCCGCGCGCATCGATATCGATCGTTCCGCTTGTCGCCGTCTGCAATCCAAAGAGGGTCCGCACGAGATCCTTTGCTCCCGAGCCGAGCAGGCCCGTAATGCCGAGGATTTCGCCGCGATGCAGCGAGAGGCTGACGTCATGGAACCGGCCCGTTGCCGAGAGGTTTTTGACCTTGAGGATTTCCTTGCCCAGTTCGATTTTCCGTTTGGGAAACATGTCGGCGATGTCGCGCTCGACCATCAGGCTGGCGATCCGACCAGCCGAGATCTCGCCCTTCGTCAGGGAAGCGACGTCGACACCATTGCGCAGAACGGTGACATCGTCGCACAAGGCCTCGATTTCGTTGAGATAATGCGAGACGTAGATGATGGTCACGCCTTCACCGCGCAGACGGCGGATCAGTCGGAACAGGATCTCCGCCTCCTGCCGTACCAGCGCCGCGGTCGGTTCGTCGAAGACGAGGATCTTCGGCTTGTGCAGCAGCGCGCGGGTGATCTGGACGATCTGCCGCTCGGCGGTCGAAAGCTCGCTGATGAGCGCGTTCTTTGGCAGATCCACGCCGAAATAATTGGCAAGCAGCTCGTCGGCGCGGCGTTGCATGGCGCTGCGATCCAGGAAAGGTGTCTTGCCGTGGCGAATTTCCCGCCCGAGAAACAGCGATTCTCCGACGGTAAAGGTCGGGACCAGCAGCCGATCCTGGTGAATGAAGTGAATGCCGAGCTCTTCGCACAGATGCGGCGTCAGGCGATCATGGACCCTGCCGTCAATCTCGATCCGTCCCTCGTCCGGGGTGTGCAGACCGGCGAGGAGCTTAATCAGCGTGGATTTGCCTGCACCGTTCTGCCCAACAAGGCCGTGGACGGTGCCGGGCCTGACGGCGAGCGACGCGCCGGCCAGCGCCTGCGCGCCGCCGAAGCGCTTGACGATGTTATCGAAGCGCAGGATGTGTGGCGCGCTGTCTGCCTTAGTCGCCCGTTCGGTTACGGTCATGAAAGGAGGCCCCTTCGTCTTTCGAGGGGCGATGCGGGAGAATCCGCATCGCCTGCTTGCAGATCAACCGATACCGAGCGTCTTGATCACATCGGCGACATTGCGCTTGTTTGCGAGCAGCGCGGGCACGTAGGTCTCGCGCGGCAGCGTCTGGCCCGAAAGCAGCTTGGCGACATTGCGGATGGCGGTGCGGCCGATTTCCGCCGGCTGCTGGGCTGCGTCCGCACCGGCCGGCGAATTGGGATCGGCAACGAGCTGCAGCACTTCCGGACTGCCGTCGACGCCGTATGTGCGGATCTCGGTGCGGCCGGCAGCGGCGAGAGCCTGCGTGGCGCCTAGCTGCGGGATGTCCCAGGCCGACCAGATCGCCTTGATCGAACCCTTCTCCGGATATTTGTTGAGGATCGCGGTGATCTGGGTGAAAGCGTCCTGAACCGTGTTCGGAATGACGTCGCGGAGCTCCGGCTGAATGATCTTCACCTTCGGGAAGTATTTGACGACGTTGACGAGCTGGTCATAGCGAATCGCGCAGGGCGTCACGCCATAGAAGCCGTTGAAGACGACGATATTGCCTTCGCCGCCGATGTCGGAGACTAGCTGCAGCGCCAGGTCCTTGCCGATGCCCCAGTTGTCCGACGTTGTGTTGTTGATCGAATTGGTCGAGCCGACGTCCACGGTCAAAACGGGAATACCGGCGTCACGGGCCTTTTTCAGCCAGGGATCGATGACGCTCAGTGTGCCGAGGATCTGAACGATCGCATCGGGCTTCTGCGCGATCAGCGTCTGCAGCTGCGACACCAGCTTGCCGTCATTGCGGCCGGCGTCGACGGCGATCGGCGTGCCGCCGAGCCGCTTTACCTCGTCGATTTGCGCGTTATAGGCCTGCAGGTCGAAATAGTGGTCGGTTCCGGTCGCGCTGATGGCGATGCGCTTGCCTTTCAACGACAATGCGTCGTCAGCGGCGGCGGTTTTCGACAGAATGCTCGAAGCCGCGAGCGCGGTCCCGGCAACGGCCGTCAATTTTAGAATGTCCCGGCGTCCGAGGCCGGTCGTTTGTCCCTTGGTCATGAAAGCACCTCTCCAGCAATCCAAAATGCCAATAGATTACAAAATAGATAGATTTAACGATTTACGGAGGAACGTTTTTCCAAAACCTGGACGCATGTGGAAATTTCCATGATGCCGTCTCTCATACGGCGTATCGGGTTTTGCGATGGTGTGGGCTGGCGACACCGAATGGAACGTTTTCTGATATCGGGATTGTGCTCCGAATGCTGGCCCATTCGCGAGGCATGTCCTTGCCGCCATCTATTCGGCTAGCGAACAAAGAATCTCCGAAGGCGGGCAAAATCGGACGATTTAATCTACTAAAAACATAGAGATTATATCTAATAATTGCACGCGTCGCAGGGTCATGGTTCCGTCAGACGACGCTTTCGGTTGATCGTGAGGATCGCGACGATGAAATTTATCACACGGCTCGCCCTGTCGGCCGTTGCCCCTCTTCTTCTGACACAGGCAGCACTGGCCGCCGGGGTTAACGGCGCGCCTGCGCCCTTCGACAAGGGCGGCGTGAAGGTTGCTCTGGTCAGCTATATCTCCGCCGGCGACTTCTTCCAGGCCTACCAGGCCGGTGCGGAAGCGCAGGCCAAGGCGCTCGATATCGACCTTCGCGTCTTTCCGGGCCGCCAGGATGCCGCCGCCCAGCGCGAGCAGATCCTCCAGGCAATCAATCTCGGCGTCTCCGCCATCGTCATCGATCACGGCCTGCCGGAATCGCTTGGCGATGTCGTGCAGCAGGCGCTCGACAAGGGCATCAAGGTCGTCGCCTTCGACGTCAATCTCAACAATCCGAAGATCCCGCAGGTCGAACAGAGCGATCACGAGCTTGCCGATCTCGCTCTGAAGCAGGTGGTCAAGGACAATGGCGCCAGCTTCAAGGCGGGCTACGTCTATGTTGCCGGCTTCGCGCCGCTCGATCGCCGCAACGAAGTCTGGGACACCTTCAAGAAGCAGAACGCAGGGGTCGTCGAAAAAGCCCGTTTCGGCAATGTCAGCGACACGACGGCAACGTCGACCGCCGACCAGGCAAAGGCGGTGCTGACGGCCAATCCCGATATATCAGTCGTCTTTGCTCCCTATGATGAATTCGCGCGCGGCGTGAAGCTTGCCGCCACGGATCTCGGCATCACGGGCAAACTGAAGATCTATTCGGCCGATGTGTCGACCGCCGACATCCAGGAGATCGTCGAACCGGGCAGCCCATGGGTCGCGACGGTCGCCACCAATCCGGCCGTGGTCGGCGCCGTCTCCATCCGTGCTGCGGCTTTGCAGGTCGCGGGCCAAGAGGTTCCGCACCAGATCACCGTCAAGCCGACGCTGCTGACACAGGAAGGGCTGCGGGCGGCCGGCGTCAAGACGATCGAGGAACTGGCGCAGAAAGTTCCGGCCTTCAGCACGAGCGACGCGGTCACCGCAAGCTGGATACCGGACAAGCTTTTCTAAGCTGCCGACCTCGATCTTCCGGCGGGGCCTTTTGATCCCGCCGGACTACATCACTGAACCGGAGTTCACATTATGAGCCAGTCCAACGTCGTCTTTGCGAGCAATCGGAACGCCACGCGAGAGGACCTCTTTGCCCGAGCGGAAGAGATTGCCGCCGATCTTTCGAAGCGCGCCGCAGAGCTCGATCGCGAGGGACGGCCGCCGCTCGGCGAAATCATCAAACTGAAGAATGCGGGGCTGCTGAACGCCCTGCACGCACAGCAGATCGGCGGCGGCGGTCTCGATTGGGTGGATGGATTGCGGCTGGTGCGCATTCTTGCGCGCGGAGAAAGCTCCATCGGCCAGCTTCTCGGCTATCACTACGTCAACAGCCAATATGTCTACTGGGCCTTCGACGAGTCGCGTGCGCAGGAGCTCGGTGGAAAGACGGTTGCCAACAGCCTCTATTGGGGCGCTGCGGTCAATCCGCGCGATCCGGGCCTCGTGCTGACGCGTCGCGGTAACGGCTATGTCCTGAACGGCCGCAAATCGTTCTCGACGGCCGCTCGCGTGTCCGATTACATCAACGCCAATGCCGCGCTCGACGACAAGATTATCGGCTTTGCCGTCCCGACCAACCGGGCCGGCTACAAGGCCAATGACGACTGGGACAATTTCGGCCAACGTCTCTCCGACAGCGGCAGCGTCGAATTCCACGATTTCCCCGTCTATGAGGAGGATCTGGACAAGGTGGCATCGGTGGGCGGCGAAGCCCCGGTGCTTGCGACATTCAACACGCCGCTCATTCAGCTTGTTTTCGTGAACTTCTACCTGGGCACGGCCGAGGGTGCATTGCGCGAGGCGGTCGACTACGTCCGAACGACGACGCGGCCCTGGGTTACCTCCGGTGTCGAACGCGCATCGGACGATCCCTACATTCTCGAACGTGTCGGCGAGTTTACTGCTGCCCTGAAAGCCTCCGCTGCGTTGGCCGACAGCGCTGCGGCGGCGGTTCAGAAGGCTCTCGCAAGAGGATACAAGGCAACGGCGCGAGAGCGCGGCGAGGCGGCAGCCGAAGCCTATGCGGCGAAGGTGCATGCGACCCAGGTTTCGCTTGATATCACCTCGCGCGTCTTTGAACTCACCGGTGCGCGTTCGACCGCGGAGAAATACCGTTTCGATCGCTTCTGGCGCAATGTGCGGACCCATACCTTGCACGATCCGGTCTTCTACAAGGCCAAGGAAGTCGGTGAGTTCGTTTTAAACGACAAGATTCCCGAGGTCAGTCTCTACAGTTAAATACCGGGTGAAGACGTCATGCAGTCTGAAAAATGGATAGGCTCGCAATCTCGCCGGTGATGACTTCACCCGTACTCAAGATCGGTCAACGCTATTGGTATCTAGTGTGGCGTTGACACAGGTTGGAACACTTGGCAGCTTTAAGCGCGCGCTCCCGGCTGTGGTTTTCGCGCAATGCTGGGCGCTTCACGCTTTATTATCCGGCCCACAAATCCCGTGCTCAACTCATTATTCTGTGGAGGGCCGCCGGCACGTGCCGCAATGCGCACATGTTCCTCACTAGGATCTCCTCGCTCGCGAATCGCTCCAACGCCCGTTTCCACAAGGGCAGGCGATCGCGATTGAGAATGAAACTGATCCAATGGAGTCCTTCATGGCTGACATCCGCACACCACTTTCCGGGGTGATACCGAAGATTTCCGTCGTCGGTGTCGGCGGTGGCGGCGGCAACGCGATCAACAATATGATCGCGCAACAACTTCAGGGCGTCGAATTTATCGCGGCAAACACGGATGCACAGGCGCTTGCGACGTCGACAGCGACCAGGCGCATTCAACTGGGCGCACAGGTGACGGAAGGTCTCGGCGCAGGCTCCCTGCCGGAAATCGGACGAGCCGCCGCTGAGGAATCCATCGATGAGATCATGGACCACCTCCAGGGCACGCACATGTGTTTCGTCACGGCTGGAATGGGTGGCGGCACTGGCACGGGCGCTGCCCCGATCATCGCTCAGGTCGCGCGGCAGGCGGGCATCCTCACGGTCGGCGTCGTCACCAAGCCCTTTACGTTCGAAGGCAACCGGCGCATGCGCACGGCCGACGAGGGCATAGAGCGGCTCCGCGAAAGTGCTGATACTGTCATCGTCATTCCCAATCAGAACCTGTTTCGCATTGCGGATGCCACGACCACCTTCGCAAATGCCTTTGTGACCGCGGACCGGGTCCTGTATGCGGGCGTCAGCTGCATCACGGATCTGATCATCAAGGAAGGTCTCATCAACCTCGACTTCGCCGATGTCAAATCGGTAATGCGGGGAATGGGGCGTGCGATGATGGGTACGGGCGAAGCCTCAGGACCGGGCCGCGCGTTGAAAGCGGCAGATGCCGCAGTCTCCAATCCGCTTCTGGACGATATGAGCATGAAGGGCGCACGGGGCGTGCTGATCTCCATTTCCGGCGGAACGGACATGACGCTGTTCGAGGTCGATGAGGCCGCCAGCCGCATCCGCGACGAAGTCTTTGCGGATGCCGATATCGTCGTCGGTGCAATCTTCGACAAGACCCTTGACGGCGTATTCAGGGTATCGGTCGTTGCAACCGGTCTGGAAAGTCTCGCGATGTCAGCCGGTCAGCCTATGGAAACCAATATGGATCGGCACTAATTGGCTTCAGCGTGGCGCTTGGATCTGTGCCTTTGATTATGTGAAAGCCCCGTCGCGGGCGACGAGGCTTTCGTCTATCCGTTAAAGCGCGCCATTCTTCGGCGGGATGACGTCGTTGAGGTGATAATTGCCGACGACGTGATATTTCCAGCGGACGGGGTCATGAAGCGTATGCGTGCGGGCATTGCGCCAGTGGCGATCGAGATTGAGATCCAGCTTGACCGAGGCCGTGCCGGCGAGCTCAAACAGCGTGTTGGTCGCTTCGATAGCGATTTCCGTTGTCAGCACCTTAGCGGCCGCCACCGCGAGTGTCGCCTCGACCACCCTCTTTTCTGTTGTCTCGACCTGGGCGGCATCGACCTTGCGGCCGGCACGCTCGACGGTCGCGGTTGCGGCTTCCAGCCGGATGGCGATCTGCCCGATCTTGGCAATCGTCAGCGGATCGTCGCTCGCGCGCTCGACGCCGCTATCCGTCCAGGGGCGCGATCTCGTCTTCACGAAATCTAGCGTTTCGGCGAAGGCGGCCCGGGCAATGCCGAGATCGACGCCGGCATGGATGATCTGGCCGACCGAGCCGATCGTCGTCGGCCGCTCGAAACCCTTGTGATGAAGGACGACATGGTCGGCATTGACATAGACATTGTTGAGGACCGTAGTGCCGCTGCCTGTCGTGCGCTGCCCGAAGCCATCCCAATCATCGATGATTTCGATGCCTTCCGTGCCCTTCGGCACGAAAGCCATGACCAGCTTGTCGGCTTCGTCCAATGCGAAGACGGTGACCCAATCGGCAAAGAGAACACCGGTCGAATAGAACTTGCGGCCGTTGATGCGATAGCCCGGACCATCGCGGGTGATACGGGTCTCATAATGCCCGACCGTTTTCGTGCCGCGCTCGGAGAGGGCGTTGCCGAAGCGGTCGCCCGCCAATGCGCGGCCGAAGAAATAGCGCTTCTGATCTTCAGAGCCGTCGATGCGCAGGGCTTCGAGGATGTAGAAATGGTTCTGCGGTATCTGCCCGATCGAGCCATCGGCTTCTGCCAGGATCGCGGTGATCTCGGCCAGCGTGGCGTTCGAGACATCAAGGCCGCCATACTCCTCGGGAACGGTAATTGCCAACAGGCCGGATAGTGCCAGTGCGTCCATTTCCGCAAAGGGGAGCAACCTCTCGCTGTCACGTTCCGAGGCAGTGGCGGCAAAACGTTGGGCCAGCTCCTGCGCGACGGCCAGCGCCTGTTGCTCGGTCTCCAGCAAGGCCGCCTCGGGATGCTTGGCGTTGATATGGTGCAATTGCGCGTTCATGGGCAGGCTCCGATTTCATTCGGCGCCACGATGCCGCATTCAAAGCGGGGGTTCGAGAAAAGCCATTTCGTTTTTACGGATGCGGTCGCGTCTTCATTCCTTTCTCTATAGAATTGATGGTCAATTGCTGCCTGAAACGTTATTGGTATTGATAAGCATCGATGTTCTCATCCAGCTAACGACGCCCGGTGCGCCAGTCTTCAAAGCGGGCATGCGCCAGGGCAAGCGAAGCGACAACGGGCGTAAAACCGTGGAATGGCAGGGGGCGGCCGGATTGCAGCGGGATCGGCAGGGATTCGGCGGCTTCGCCGTGCGCCAGTCTCGCCAGCGTCCGGCCGAGCTGCGCCGTCATGGCGATGCCGCGGCCGTTGCAGCCGATCCCTCCGAAGAAGCCGTCGCCGAAACGGTAAAGGCGCGGCAGGAAATCCGGTGTCATGATCGCCGTTCCGGTCCAGACGATCTCCACGCCGGGATGGCGCGGCAGGCGGAGTTCGGATACGAGCCGGTTGACAACGGCGTGGCCGACGCGCTCGAAGGCGCCGATCGGATTGATCGCCATGCCGCCGCTGATCAGCCTGTTGTCGCGATCGAGCCGATAGGTGAAAAGATTGGAGCGCGTATCGCCGACGGGCCTCCGATGGGGGGCGATCCGAGCGACGGTCTCGGCATCGATCGGTTTCGTTGCTACCTGATAGACCTTGAGCGGCACGCCGGTTCGTCCCATGCGTGAGGCTACGCCATCGGTGAAGGCGTTGGTGGCAAGGAGGACGACATCCGTTTCGATTTCGTGGCCCGCGAGACTGACGCGCCAGCCACCGCCATGTCGTTCGACGCGCTCGACCGTGCTGTTTTCGTGGATCGTGCCGCCGCGCCGCATGACCGCGCCTGCAAGCCCGTAGAGATAGTTCAGCGGATGAATGGTGCCGCCGGAGTGATCGATCAATCCTCCGGTATAGATATTCACGCTCGTTTCGCTCTGGATGGCGCGTGCGTCGAGAAACTCGACGGGACGGCCGAGCTCCGTCCAATCCTTTGCCCGTTGGCGCAGGATCGCGGCCATGTCGTCGCCATGGGCGGGCTGCAACCAGCCGGTCTGCGCGGCGTCGCAGGAAATCTTCTCTGCCGCGATGATCGCAAAGACCTCGTCGGCACCGGAGCCGACGAGCGACAACAGGGCATCCGCCTTCTCGCGGGGTAGCTTCTGACGGACGGTTGCCGGATCAGCCTTGGCGAAGTTCGGGACGACGAAGCCGGCATTCATGCCGCTCGCTCCGCCGCCCAATCGCGCGGCTTCGAGGACGACAACGGAGCGGCCGGCGCGAGCTAGGTGAAGCGCTGCGGTCAGGCCGGTGAAGCCGCCGCCGACCACGACGACGTCTGAGCGAGCGGGCACGTCGCCGGAAAGTTCGGGGGCGGGGCCAGCCGTCAGCGTCCACAACGTCGGATTGGTGGGGCGAGCAACAGGGCTGGGCATCAGCGGACGATCTCTCAATACCTATGCCAGATGGCTATCACGACAGGTGAACCGCCGAAGGGATTGCGCCAGGATGGTTTCGCGCGAGGCACACCGGTCGATGCGCCTCGCCGTCTGCAGAAAAACGGCTTACTTGATCTTGTCCTTGAGAGCCGAGACGTCTTCCATCTTCAGTTCGCCATCGGTCGTGACCTTGCCGTCGGCAATCTTCCAGAGACGGAAGGGGCCGGTGATGTCGCCATACTGATCGAAGGAAACCGGGCCGATGACGCCTTCATAGCGGATCGGCTTGCCGTCCTTGATCAGGCCAAGGGCCTTGGCGAACTCTTCCTTGCCGGCATAGATCGGCGTGCCCTTGGGATCGACGACCTTATAGATCGCATCCTTCAGTTTGGACGTGTCGTCGCCGGCGATAGCCAGCGCGAGACCGACGATCGCGCCGGCATCATAGGCTCGGTCAGCGGCCGGGTTGGTCGGCTCGATGCCCGAAAAATCCTTGTAGTTCTTGTTGAAATAGTCGGTCGATGGCGTCGGTGTCGTGCCCGAGGAGGTGCCATAGGCATCCTTCAGATAGTCGGCACCGACGGAATCGATAAAGTCCGGGCTATTCATGCCGTCATTGAGCAGGAACTTCTGCGGGCCGCCTTGCGAGATCCATGTACGGGCAATCGTCGCACCGTCGACCGGCGTGCTGGCGAGATAGAGGCCATCCGGATCGCCGCCCATGCCGGCGGTGACTTCGGAAGCATAGCTTGACTGCTTTTCATTGTAGGGCGTCGTCGAAACGATCGTGCCGCCGAGCGCCTTATAGGCCTTCGAGAACTCGGCGACCATGTTGACGCCGAAATCATTGTTGACGTGGATGATCGCGAGCTTCTTGAAGCCCTTGTCGATTGCGTATTTGGCAGCGGCGATACCTTGGAGCGAATCCGATGTGATGGTGCGGAAGAAGATACCGTTGGTCTTGCCGTCCCGGCCAAGCGCCGTCAGTGTCGGCGAAGAGGCGGCCGGCGATACCTGCACGATCTTGGCCGGCGCGGCGACCGAGGTCAGGATCGGGATCGTCACCGAAGAAATGATGCCGCCAATGATGGCCGGTACCTTCTTGACCTGCACGAGCTGGGTCGCGGCGTCGACGGCGACATTGCCCTGGCTTTGGCTGTCGCGCGTATCCGTCACCAAATCGCAGCCATGGGCGCCGCCGGCGGCGTTGATATCGCGGAAGGCCATCTCGACGGACTTGGCGCCCGCCTGGCCGTATTCGCCGGCGGGTCCGGTCAGTTCCATCACGAGGCCGACCGTTACCTTGCAGTCCGCGGCATTGGCGGCGCCCGCTGCAGTTAGAAGGGCCAGAGCCGTGGTGATTTGAAATATCGTCTTCTTCATCTTTGTTCCCCTTGTTCGGTCAACGATTTTCATTTCTGTTTTTTAGAACCTGTCAGGTCTCCGACATCTGCAACCAGGTTTCATGCAGATGCTGCCATTCGACGCCGTTGGGTGCCGATGAACTTGCAGTGAAAAGGGCACTCGCCTGACGCCGGCTATATTTGCCCGCCCGCGTCTGCGCTTCGACATACGTCAGGACGATAGTATCCGTAGTTTCGTAGCTCGCGCGGATATCCGAAATCTCGATGGTGAAATTGCCCTGAAACGTCGCCCGGTTGCCCGGATCAGCTCGATGGTCTCAGTGCGGTCGAAGACGCGGCCGGTCGGCGGGATCATGTGAAAAGCCTGGCCGAAGGTGCGCTCGCAGCGGCCGAAATCGGTCTTGTCGGCGGTTGCGGCGTCATACCAGGCTTCGAAGAAGCGATGGAAATCAATAACCTCGGCGCTGGCCTTCTGAAAGAGGGGCGATTGCTGGCTCATACCTTCCCCGCATTGAGGTTGTAATGCATGATCGAGCCGTGCCTGCCGGTGCGGTCACGCTCCAGCGTATAGACATCGCCTTCAAGGCCATGGCTTTGGGCGATAATGCTCGCGATCTGCCGGCGGTCGTCGTCCGAAAGGGCGATATCCATGATCTTGGCATTGGCGAGCGCATGCGCCTGATTGCGGGCACCGACGATGACGGCAGCCACTTGCGGCTGCTCCAGCACCCAGGCACTGGCGATCGTGGCGATGTCGACGCCATGGTGGTCGCCGATGGCCTTCAGCGTGCCGAGCAGCGACTGGAACAGCTCCCAGCCGCCAAAGTCATCGATGATCAGCTTGTATTTGACGAGAGAGCGGTTCTCGAGCGGCATTTCCGGTTCCGGTTGTCCCAGCCATTTGTCGCTCAGGAAGCCGCCGGCTACCGAACCGTAGCAGAGGAATTTCACGTCATTCTTCGCCGCCAGCTCGGCGAGGCTGTGCGACGGTCGCTGATCGAGAACGGAATATTGCAATTGCTGGCTGACGAGTGGAATGCCGGCTTTCAGAATCTCGGCAATATGAGGCGTATCGAAATTGGTCGTGCCGACATTGCGCACCTTGCCTTCGCGGCGCATCTCGTCCAGCCAGCTCAGGGCTTCGAGATAGCCGGGCAGGGAGTAGTCCCACCAGTGAAACTGTACCAGATCAAGCTGTTCGGTCTTCAGTTTGCGCAGCGACTTGTCGACGATGCCGCGAATATAGTCGCGGCTGATGCTTGCGAGCTTTTCCAGATCGGGCACCAGCTTCGTGTGCACCTTCATCGCACTTGCGGCCTCGGTTCCGTGCTCGTTGCGAAGTCGTTCGCGCGCTTCGCCAATCAGCTCCTCGACGCCCGTATAGATGTCGGCGCAGTCATAGGTGCGAATGCCGACGTCGAATGCGGCGATCAGGTCGGTCACGGCCTGGGCGCGATCGATGGCACCATGTCCTCCGGCAAGCTGCCAGCCGCCGCGGATGACGCGGGAGATCCTGTATCCGGGGCTGAGCTCAAAAGTCTTGGCGGTCATGCGGTTCATTCTCCTTCAGGCAACGGCACAGCCGTCGTTTCGGCATGGCTGAACCGCCGCTTGCCCGTCCTGACGATGCGCAGCCGGCTCGCGCAGTTCGGGTCGGGGCAGGCGATTTCCGCGTCCGAGGTCATCCAGTCATTCTTGTGGGTTGGTCGCTGCTTGGCCGCCAGCAGTGGTAGGACGGCTGAAATGGAGTAGATCGAAAAGCCTTTCCCCGCAGGCAGGGACAGCATCTCGCCCTTGAGTTCGAAATAGTCGCCCGGCTTGGCGCCGCAATAGATCGGCTTGCCCTCTGGAATGACCGCTTCAACTCTAAGGTCGAAGAGCTCGAAACTGTCGTCGCTTGCTGCCGTCATCTCAGATCTCCGCGCGTTCGAAGGTGACGTCGCAGGCGCCGTTGCGGCGGATGACACCGCAGGCGGCAGCGAAATGCTCGCGCTCCTCGGGGCGCACCTGTGCGACGACGCTGCCGGCAAGCCAGCCGATCGGGAAGAGCAAGCGGGCGCCGGGTCCATAGAACAGGCCGATATCGAAGATCGCGTCTGGATTGCCGCCCCACATGCGCGGCGGCACGTAGCTCAGCACGATATCGCCGGGCTGCGGCGTCAGCGTTGCGTTCTCGGCGGGCAGGGCGATCGCATAGGAAGCACCCTTCAAATGCGCCGGCGGGATCGGGCATGAGATTTCCGGGCCGGTCCACATGGCGTGAATGCCACCGACCACGCGCGTTTCGCTGAGATAGTTCCAGAGAAAGGCGGCATTATCGGGCGCCTTGGCTTCCAGCAGAGGTGCCAAGAGACTGAGACCGGAGCGGGGTTCGGAGATCTTGATGGCGCGTTGGCTCATACGGATTGGCCCTTTTTGGCTTCGGCTTCCAGTTTGCTGCGCAGGAAGGTGAACGGCCGGCTGATGTCCGCGACCAGCGCATCGCGGGCTTCCTTTGCATTCTTCGCGGCGATCGCCTTGACGATCGTGCGGTGATAATGGGCCGTATCGACCTCGCCGGCGTCCGAGAAGGCATAGATGGCGACGCGGATACAGGGGCCGGATTGCAGCCAAAGGCTCTCGATCATCGGGATCAGGACGGCGGAGCCGCAGGCGCGATAGATCTCGAAATGAAAGGCCTGGTTCAGCGTCACCTCGCGGTCGACATCCTTCTTGTGCTTCAGCGCGCGCATCTCGTCCCATTCACCGAGCATGCTCTCGATGGTCGTAATCTGCCGCGGCGTCATGCGGGTCGCTGCAAGTGCGATCGCCTCGCCCTCGATGAGGATGCGGGCGCGCAGGAGATCGTCCATGCGCTCCAGTGTGATCGGCGGCACGCGAACGGATCGATTGGGGAGAGCTTCCAGCGCTTTTTCCGTGATCAGGCGGCCGAGAGCCTCGCGCACCGGCATGGTGCTGGTCATCAGCGCGTCGGCAAGACCGCGGATTGTCAGCACCTGACTCGGCTCGAACAGCCCGCCGATCAGCGCGCGGCGCAGCTCCAGATAGACCCGGTCCTGAACCGTTTCCCGGCCCACGGGCGCAAGCTGTGCGGCAATCGGATCGCTCTTTTCGGCGGTGGCCTTTTGCATTCGAAATCCCTTTTTCGGCTTGCGAAGAGGATTAAAGCTGATTAGCGTGATCAACGCAAGTGTGATCACAAATCAAATAATCAGGGAGCGGCAATGATCGCTTTCCGGCCAGAGGGATCTCATGAGTACGACAACTGAACGGCATGGGGAGGAAGCCCGGCCCGTTCTGACGGCAAGGAACGTGGTGCGGCGTTTCGGCGGCGTCATCGCCGTCAACGACGTTTCCTTCCACGTGCGCCAGGGCGAGATCCTCGGCTTGATCGGCCCGAACGGCGCCGGCAAGACGACTATGTTCGACCTTCTGGCCGGCAGTGTCGCGCCGAGCAGCGGCGAGATCGTCTTGAATGGGGCTGCGGTGGAGGGCGAGGCGGCCCATCGCCGGATCGGTCGCGGCCTTGGCCGGACCTTCCAGATTCCACGGCCGTTCTCCAATCTGACGCTTCTCGACAATGTCATGCTGGCGGCCCAGGATCAGGCGGGCGAGCGTCTACTGTCGAATTTCCTGCGTCCGTGGAAGGTGGCCGAGCAGGAGAAGGCCACCCATGCCAAGGCGATGGAACTGCTCGATCTGGTTCACCTGACGCACCTGGCCCGCGAACCGGCACGCGTATTGTCAGGCGGCCAGCGCAAGCTTCTGGAGCTTGCCCGCGTCATGATGGCAGATCCGGCGCTCATCCTCCTCGACGAGCCCGCAGCCGGCGTCAACGCAACTCTTCTGGAGACGATCATCGACCGTATCCGAGATATCAATCAGCGCGGTGTCACCTTTCTCCTGATCGAGCACAACATCGATATGGTCACGCGCCTGTGCCATCGTGTGCTCGTCATGGCCGGCGGCCAGCTTCTTTGCGAGGGCACGCCGGAAGAAGTTGCCCGCGATCCGCGCGTCATCGAAGCCTATCTGGGAGGCGCGGCATGAGCGAACCCGTCTTGAGTGTTCGCAATCTCGTTGCCGGTTACGAGCCGGGCGTGCCGATCGTTCGCGGCGCTTCGATCGAGGTGGCGGAAAAGGAGATCGTCGTCGTGCTCGGCCCCAATGGCGCCGGCAAATCGAGCTTCATCAAGGCGATTGCCGGCCTCGTTCCGGTTGAAAGCGGCACGGTGCGGCTGGCCGGCAGGGATATCACCGGCGCGCCGGCGCACAGCATGGTGCGGCTTGGCCTCGCCTTCGTGCCGCAGACGGAGAATGTCTTCCCGCTGATGTCCGTCGAAGACAATCTGAAGGTCGCGGGCGGCGTTCTGAAGCCAAAGGAAGTGCCCGAGCGTATCGAGGAAATGTATGCGACCTTTCCGGATCTCGCCCGCCACCGCCGCATTGCGGCGGGCAATCTCTCCGGAGGGCAGCGGCAGATGCTGGCCGTTGCGCGTGCCCTCATCGTTCATCCGAAGCTTCTCGTGCTCGATGAGCCTTCAGCGGGTCTCTCGCCGAAATTCGTCTCGATGGTTTTCGACATGCTGACCGAAATCCGCAAATCAGGCGTCACCATTCTCCTGGTCGAGCAAAATGCCAAGGCGGCCCTTGCCATCGGCGACCGCGCCTATGTTCTCGTCGAAGGCAAGGACAGGCATGAAGGGGTTGCTTCGGAGCTTTGGAACGACCCTGTCGTTGCCGAACTCTACCTCGGCCAGCGCCCGGCTGTTCCCAAAACAGGAGGTGCGGCATGAACCTGCAATTCATCGTCGACGGATTGCTGACGGGCTCGATGATCGGGCTTGGCGCCATCGGCGTGACGTTGACCTATTCGATCCTGCGCTTTTCGAACTTCGCCCATGGCGATTTCATGGCTTGGGGCACCTATGCGACGCTCGCCGTCGTCAGCGCCATCGGCGCAATCTTCGGCAAGGTCGCCCCCATCGGCCCGCTGTCCTTCGGCTGGCCGCTGATCGTCGCGGTGATCGTCGCCATGGGCTTTACCGGCCTTCTTGCCCTCGCGCTCGATAAGGTGCTGTTTGCCCGGCTGCGGGCCAAGGGCCAGTCGATCATCGTCGTCATGGCAAGCTTCGGCGCTTCCATGGCTCTGCGCAGCCTGCTCGAATTCCTCTTCTCGTCGCGCCCCACCTATTTCAGTCGCGCCATCCAGATCGCCATGCCCGTCGGTTTCGGCATTCGCATTACGCCCGATCAGATCGTGCTTCTGATCGTCACGGCGCTGCTAGTCTTCGGTGTGCATATGCTGATGACGAGGACGCAGACGGGCAGGTCCATGCAGGCGCTCAGCCAGAACCCGGCGCTCGCTCGTGTGGTCGGCATCGATGTCGCCAAGGTCGTGCGCGTTACCTGGTTGATCGGCGGCGGCTTGGCCTGTGTCGCCGGCGTCATGATCGGTATTCTCGTGCAGATCCGCCCTCTGATGGGCTTCGACATGCTGCTGCCGATGTTTGCCGCCGCCATTCTCGGCGGTATCGGCAGCGTGCCGGGGGCGGTTCTCGGCGGGTTGATCATCGGTCTTGCCGAGGCGGCCGCGGTTCAGTTGATCGGAGCGGAATGGCGCGCCGCCATCTCCTTCATCATCCTGATGGCAGTGCTGTTCATCCGGCCGATCGGCCTTTTCGGAGTGAGAGAGCGATGATGGATATTATCGGCTACGGCGCCTTCTTCCTGACCACGGCGCTGATCTTTTCCTTCATCACGCTTGGCCTGAACCTGCAATGGGGCCTGACCGGTCTCTTCAATGTCGGCCTCGCCGGCTTCGTCGCCATCGGCGCCTACACGTCGGCGCTGTTGACGACGCCGGACACCGCCGGGCGGTTCGGCGGGTTCGATCTGCCGATTGTTATCGGCTGGCTCGGCGCCATGGTGGTGGCCGGTCTTGCCGCTGCCATCATCGGCATTGCGACGCTTCGGTTGAAATCCGATTATCTGGCGATCACCACCTTCGGCGTCGCCGTCGTCGTCCAGCTTGTGGCGCTGAATGCGCAGAGGCTGACCGGCGGTCCCTTCGGCGTCGGCTTCATTCCCCGTCCATTCTCCAGCCTTGCCGAAACGCCGCTGCTCTTCAATCTCGCCAATCTCGGCGTTGCCGTCGTCATGATGCTGATCGTCTATCTCGCGCTCGAGCATCTGGCGAAAAGCCCCTGGGGCCGCGTTCTGAAGGCGCTGCGCGAGGACGAGCGCGCCGCCATTTCGCTTGGCAAGAGCGCTCGCTTCTATCGTGTTCAGGCCTTTGCCGTCGGCGGTGCCGTCATGGGGCTTGCCGGTGCAATGCAGGCGCATTTCATCGGCTTCATCGCGCCCGACAATTATGTTCCGACCCTGACCTTCCAGGTCTGGGTGATGCTGATCGTCGGTGGTTCGGGCAGCAACAAGGGGGCGGTCATCGGCAGCATCCTCGTCTGGGGAATATGGGCTGGATCGGGAGCGCTGACGAGCATCCTCTTTTCGCCGGAGCAGCAGGCTCGTGCGGCCTCGCTTCAGATCGTCGCGATCGGCGTCATGCTCTGCATCATCCTGCTGGTGCGCCCGGGCGGCCTCTTCGGCGACATCCCGAAGCGTCGATCGGTCGTCGCGTCGCAACCGAAACCGGTCGCGGACGAGGGTAGCGCTGTGCCCTAGCAGCGGGCTTTGCCGATCAGACTGGTATTTGATGGTTTTGCGCTCTGCCGAGGCACATAAGGACGTACCGGCCATAGGTGACCGGTACGTAGTTCGTTCTAGGAAGCCAGACGACGCAGGGGCTGAGCGGAAATAGGCTTGGCGGGAACCCGCAGAGGGCGCTTCGCGGCGACGGGCGACTTACGTGCCGTGCTGGTTTTGGCCGCGCCAAGCCAGCGAAGAATGGCGTCGAAGCCGGGTTGGGCCGCGCGCTTCAGTTCGGGGCTCATTTCCTCGTCCATACCGCAGAGCGAGGCAATTTCCTGGAAGTCGACACGTCCTGCCCGAAGGGGAGGGCGCGACTGGAAAACGATCAGGCCGATCATGAAGCCTTTGATATTCTCGAAGCTACGCGGCTGAAGCAGCGGCTTGAGCCGCATATCGCAAAAATCCGAAATCTTGCGCTGGAAAACGTCAGTGGCAGAGCTTTTCTTTATGGGCATTATTCATTCCTTGCAGGCGACATCATCCAAAGGTCGGGGTGTGGCCCGCTAAAGCACGGAAGTTAAGGAAGCGCAAACAACCGACCGGTTGGCCGCTTTCAATTCTACGATGCGCCGACATTTGGCAAGTGGCAGATCGATCACGCTTCGGTCAAACCTGCCGTCGGCCAGGGAGCAGTAGCGGAAGGTAGGCGCTTTGCCGGGGAGCCGATAAAATCATGAAAAAACTGTAACTTGCCTCCCACGCCGTTGAGAGCGACATTTTCCTTGCGCCGGATATATGAGGTGAAAGACATGTCAGTCTTAGAAATGTTGGTTAGACGCCGGATGCAGGAAGAATATGCAAAGGGTACATCGCCAGAGCGCATTACCCGTCTCCTGCAGGAATTCTTCAACGGAGCGGAAGCCTCCAAGGCAGATGCCGTCTTGCGACGGTCTGCTGGCAACCGATAAAATACCAGGCCGGCCTCGATGCTTTCCGAGGGCCGGCCATTTGTCGAAGCAGACTAATCCTTAAGCCAGTTCTATCGTGCCGCGTTCGATCCCGACAGATCTTCGACCGCGATCAGGATCTTGTAGGCCGCGGAAATACGGGCCGGGATCGGAAAGTTCCTGTTTGCCAAGAGCACGATGCCGACCTGGCGAGCGGGAATAAAGGCCGCATAGGCGCCAAAGCCGTTCGTCGAGCCCGTCTTGTTGATGAGCAAATCCTTGCGCGGCGGCTGCGGCGGATCGAGACGGGTGACCTTGTGCGGATCGTGCGCCATGTCGGACGCGTTTCCGGCGAGCAACCGGGCAAGTGTGGTCGGATAGGCATAGATTTCCCAGCCAAGCCCCTGCGTCATGTTGCCGACGGTGTAATAGCCGGCATGCGTCGCCTCGACTGCCCGCTGAAATGTTCCGTCGAGCTTCGAGCCATCCATATTGGCCTCGAGAACGGCAAGCATATCGGACGCCGTGGTCTTGATGCCATAGGCGGGCGTGTCGAGAACGCCGGGTCCGACGCGGACCGGCTTGCTCTTTTTCGAATAGCCATAGGCATAGTTACCCATCTCGGCGGCTGGAACGTGAACATAGGTATGCTTGAGCCCAAAGCCGGCGATGATCTTGTCCTGCATCAGCGTATCGAACGGCTGGCCCATGGCGCGCGCGGCCAGATAGCCGAACAGGCCGATGCTCGGATTGGAATATTGCCGGTACGTGCCGGGCGCAAAGGACGGATGCCAGTTGCGATAATAGGCAACCATTCCCTCATTGCTGACACTGTCGGGAAATTGCAGCGGCAGGCCGCCGGCCGCATATGTGCCGAGATCGAGAAGGCTGATCTTGTCAAAGGCCGTGCCTGCCAGCTCCGGCATGTATTTCGTCGCCTTGTCGGAGAAAGACAGCTTCCCGCTGACTTCGGCGTAGGAGGCAAGCGTCGCCGCAAAGGTCTTGCTGATGGAGCCGAGCTCGAAGATCGTATCGTTCGTCACCTTCTGGCCGCTCTCCTTCGAGGCGACGCCGTAGTTGAAGACGTAGCGCTTGCCTTTGACGGTGACGGCAATTGCCATGCCCGGCACATCGTTTTCCTTCATGAGCGGACGGACGGTCTCATTGACGGCCCGCTCCAGACGAGCTTGGTCAATGTCTTCGGCATGGACGCCAGCGCCATAGAGGAGGCAGAAGGTAATTATTCCGAGCTTCGGCAGCGAAATGGCACGTATATTCAAGATGATATCCTCATACTGATGAATGAAGGGCGATCTCAGATCGCTGCAGCGATGCGACCGATTTCGGCGATAATTGCGTTGCGTTCGTCCACCGCGATCGACGGTATCTCGCAATAGGCCGTCACGATGATGGGTGCGCGGTTCGCTGGCCACAGCACTGCAATATCATTGGCATTGCCGGCTTTGTCGCCATTCGTCCCCGTCTTGTCGCCCACCAGCCAATCCTTCGGGACGCCGGCGCGCAGCCTGGTGTCACCTGTCTTGTTGGTGATCAGCCAGGCAGCCAGTTGCGATCGCGAGGCGGCCGTTAACACGTCGGTGAACAGAAGCCGCCGCAGGTTTTCCAGCATGGCTGCGGCCGTCGTCGTGTCGCGCTGGTCGTCCGGCGTGTCGTGGTAATTCAATGCGGGCTCTATGCGATCGAGACGGGTCACCTCGTCGCCGAGGCTTCGGCAGAAGGCGGTTAGCGCCTTGGGGCCGCCAAAGCTCGCAAGCAGGAGATTGGCTGCCGCATTGTCGCTGAATGTGACGGCCGCAGCGCAGAGTTCTGCTACCGTCATGCCGTCGCCTACGTGCAACTTGGTTGCTGGCGAGCCGCCGATGATGTCACCTTCCGAGTAACGAATGCGCCGGTCGAGCTTTTCCTCGCCTTTGTCGACGCGGGCAAGCACCAGGGCGGCCGCGAGCGCCTTGAAGGTGCTGCACATCAGAATGGGCTCGCCGGCGCGGTGTTCGATGCGCTTGCCGCTCGCCATATCGAGAATGCTGACGCAAATGCGGCCCCGATGCTTGCTCTCGAGCGCGGCAAGCTGTGCTTCACCCGAATGATCGTCTGCAGTGCGTCCAACCGCACTTAGTCCTGCCAGAACAGGCAGCGCAAGCAAACCGCCGGCAAGGCTTTGCCGGCGTGACAATAAGATCGTCATCTTGTTTCCACTTCGATTGATGTTGAGCAAAGAGGCTCGTCTCAGGCCCCGTGGACGTCATTGGAACCCTGCAAATCACTTTGCGAAGCGGACTATGGCGCTGCATCGTGCCCTAGACAAACGATCAATTCTGCGCTTAGACATGAGAAAAAGTTGGCCTTAGGACACAAATGGATATCTCACAGCTGCCGTTGAATGCGCTGCGCGTATTCGAAGCCTCGGCGCGGCACTGCAGCTTCACGCGGGCGGGCCTGGAACTCCGCGTAACGCAGACGGCCATCAGCCATCAGGTCAAGGCGCTGGAGGATGTGCTGGGAGTGACCCTGTTCAAGCGCCTGCCACGCGGCCTCGCGCTGACCGATGAGGGACACGCACTGCTGCCGGTGCTGACGGACGCCTTCCGCCGCATGAGCGCCACGCTCAGCCAGCTGGAGGAGGGAAATTTTGCCGAGATCCTGACGATCGGTGTCGTCGGCACCTTTGCCATCGGCTGGCTTTTGCCGCGTCTTGCCAGCTTCAAGGCGCAGCATCCACATGTCGATCTGCGTCTGAAGACCAACAACAATCGCGCCGACATGGTGCTCGATGGGCTCGATTTCTTCCTGCGCTTCGGCGACGGCGCCTGGCACGGAACCGAGGCGATCCATCTGATGGATGCGCCGCTGTCCCCGGTCTGCAGGCCCGATATCGGTGAGCGGTTGCGCACACCGGCCGACCTTGCCGAGGTCGAGCTGTTGCGATCCTACCGGATCGACGAATGGTCGCTCTGGTGCAGGGCTGCGGGCCTGCCGCTGCCGCATCTTCGCGGCTGGATGTTCGATTCCTCGCTGACGCTGGTGGAGGCCGCCGCGCGCGGCGCCGGCGTCGCGCTCGTGCCCGTTGCCATGTTTTCCCATGACATCGAGGCCGGGCGCATCATGCAGCCGTTCCAGATTACGGCAATGACCGGCAGCTACTGGCTGACGCGATTGAAATCGCGGGCGGAAACGGCATCGATGAAAGTGTTTCGCCAGTGGCTGCTGGCGGAAATCGAGGAGATGCCGGGATAGGACACAGGCAAGAGTGCCGACCTGCGTTCTCGGCCATTTCCCTGCAGCCTTCGGCGACTGCGCAAGCAGTTAGGGCATGCGGCGTGATTGTCGAATCTTCATTCATAGGTTGCGGCTACATCCACCTTGCAACATCGTTGCTCGAATTGATGGCATCTGCTAGGGGTGGGTCATCATCACCTATCTCGCCACGGAGCAATTGGCATGGGGACGCTAAAGTCAGCAGATAAATAAGCCGCAACAGCTTCTTGTTGTTGCGGCGTGCTGTCGAACTCATTCCAACTGGACCCCAGTGGCAGACGCCGCCCGATTTCTCTTTCGAGCGGAATTTTCTCATGTCTGACATACGCCCATCCTGGGCCTCCTCGCTGCCGGCGGCGCTGCTGCTGATGGCGCCTTTCGACATTCTCGCCTCGCTGGCGATGGACATCTATCTTCCCGTCGTTCCAGCGATGCCCGGCATTCTGAACACGACGCCTTCGGTTATTCAGCTCACGCTGAGCCTCTATATGATCATGCTTGGTCTCGGGCAGGTCCTGTTCGGTCCGCTTTCGGATCGCGTGGGGCGCCGTCCCGTGCTGCTGGGCGGGGCGGTCCTGTTCGCCGCAGCCTCCCTCGGAGCGGCTGGCTCATCGACGGCGGCGGCCTTCGTTCTCTGTCGGCTGCTGCAGGCCATAGGCGCCTCGGCGGCATTGGTTGCGACCTTTGCAACCGCCCGGGATGTCTATGGTAATCGGCCGGAACAGGCGATCATCTATGCCGCGTTCGGCTCGATACTGTCCTTCGTGCCCGCACTCGGCCCGATAGCAGGCGCGATGATCGCCGATCGCTTCGGATGGCGTGCCATTTTCATGGTGCTGGCGCTTCTGGCCCTGGCTGCCACCGTCAACGCCATAGCAAGGTGGCATGAAACGCGGCCTACGGGTTCGAGCGGGCCGCGCCGTTCCATCTGGCCGATCTTCAAAAGCCTGCCGTTCTGGACCTACACGCTGGCCTTCAGTGCGGGCATGGGCACGTTCTTCGTGTTCTTCTCGACGGCGCCACGCGTGCTGATCGGCCGGGCAGGCTATTCGGAACTCGGCTTCAGTATGGCATTCGCGACGGTCGCGGTCGTGATGATCGCAGCGGCGCGCTTTGCCGGATTATTCGTCGAGCGGTGGGGCGTTGCAGGCTGTGTCGCGCGCGGCATGGCGTTGCTTCTCGTCGGCGCGGCTGGTCTGGCGCTCGGTCAGGTCTACGGCTCTCCGTCCTTCACAAGCTTCGTGTTGCCGATGTGGATCATGGCAGTTGGGATCGTCTTCACGGCATCGGTGACGGCGAACGGAGCGCTTGCGGAATTCGGCGATATCGCCGGATCGGCGGTGGCCTTCTACTTCTGCATCCAGAGCCTGATCGTCAGCATCGTCGGAACGCTGGCGGTGACCGCATTGGGCGGCGATAGCGCATGGCCATTGGTCGGCTTTGCCACGCTCATGGCATTGCTGGTGCTGGCAGCATTGCATGTCTTGCAACGCCAAGATGCCATAGCCTGATCTGCAAAGTATCCGCCTTTCGGCGGAGAATGTTTGAAAGCACTGCCCGCGAAAGTCGAATTTCGCGGGCAGTGAAGGCCGGTTTATGCAATCCGGGCGCCATCGTTGACGCCAGGAATTGCCTTATCGCCATCCCAACGCCGGAGCGACATGGGTCAGAATCGATTCGATGACATGGGCGTTGTATTCGACGCCGAGCTGGTTGGGCACGGTCAGGAGCAGGGTATCGGCTGCCGCGATTGCCTCATCCTTCGCCAATTCCTCGATGAGCACATCGGGCTCGGCCGCATAGCTGCGTCCGAAGATGGCGCGCGTCTTCTCGTCGATGAAGCCGATCTTGTCGGCGTCCTTGCCGCTGCTGCCGAAATAGGCACGGTCGAGATCGTTCACCAGAGCGAAGATGCTGCGGCTCACCGAGACCCGTGGCTCACGCTGGTGTCCTGCCTCTTTCCAGGCCTCGCGGTATAGCTTGATCTGATCGGCCTGCTGGACGTGGAACGGCAGCCCGCTTTCGTCGTCCTTGAGCGTCGAGCTCTGCAGGTTCATGCCGAGTTTCGCCGCCCATACGGCCGTGGCATTGGAGCCTGCACCCCACCAGATCCGCTCGCGCAGACCTTCCGAATACGGCTCGAGGCGCAGGAGGCCGGGAGGATTGGGGAACATCGGGCGTGGATTGGGCTGTGCAAATCCCTCACCACGCAGAACATCGAGCAGCGCTTCCGTGTGCCTGCGTCCCATATCGGCGTCGCTTTCGCCATCCATCGGCGTGTAGCCGAAGTGGCGCCATCCATCGATCACCTGTTCCGGGGAGCCGCGGCTGATGCCGAGCTGCAGCCGGCCGCCGGCGATGAGATCGGCAGCACCCGCATCCTCCGCCATATAAAACGGGTTCTCGTAGCGCATGTCGATAACAGCCGTGCCGATTTCGATACGGCTGGTCTTGGCGCCGACGGCTGCCAGGAGCGGGAACGGCGAGGCAAGCTGACGCGCGAAATGGTGTACGCGGAAATAGGCGCCGTCTGCCCCCAACTGCTCGGCCGCGACGGCGAGATCGATCGATTGCAGGAGCGTGTCGCCTGCCGACCGTGTCTGCGATTGGGGTGATGGCGTCCAATGGCCGAATGAAAGGAAACCGATCTTCTTCATGATACTATCCTACTATCTCCGGTTTGCCCGGCTCGATTCATGCCATGAATGCCGACGCCGATACAAACGGAATGCATCTGAGGCGCCCGTTGCCCGTGTCTTCCTGTCATGGCTTGCAAAAGCCGCGGATTCAAACGGCTATATGCGCATGGACTGTGCTGGATGAAACAGTGCGATCTGTGAACTGATTGTCAATGTCGGCGGTGGCCGCAGGAAACTGGCGACACCTTGACAGCTTTCTGTCTCCGCTCGCTCTTTCTATATGTGGTTATCTCCGTTTCGGTGCGGAATAGCAGAAAATCTTGGCGCGGTGGCATCCGAAATAGTGATGCTCGATACGGTGGGGTTTTCCTTCGCCATGCTTTCCAGCGCGTCACCTAACATGAACAAACTTTAACGAAGACATTAACAATCGGATAACGCACCGCACCGAAACTGCCGCGCGTGTGAGTGCTTCTCTCGCTTTCAACGTCCTTGAAACAAGAAATGGCAGGAAACTATGTTTGCTAGAAAATTCGCCCCCGCTCTGGTCTTCGTCGCATTCGGCGCCGGTATTGCGCATGCGGAAGTGCCCGTCCGTATCGATCAATTCGATCATTGGGGCGCATATTCTTATAAATCCGGCGATAGCGTCAGTTGCTATGTGCTGTCGAGACCAGTGGCGCAGCAACCCGCCAGTGTCGATCATGGCGACAACTTCTTCATCGTCTCGCGCCTGTCTCCTGGCGACAAATTGGTTCCCGAAGCTGCGATGGGCTATGATCTGAAAGACGGCGCGCAAATGACCGCTGCGGTTGGCGACAAGACCTTTCCGATGTTCACGAAAGACCGGCACGGTTGGGTGAGGGATGAGACCCAGGAGCCTTCCATGATCGGCGTTATGAAGGGCGGCGCGCAATTAGAACTGCAGGCAACGTCCAAACGCGGCACCGCCACGAGCTATTCCTACTCATTGTCAGGCATCACGGCCGCGTTGAAACGCATAGAAACGTGCAAATGATACCGCCGGTATCCGAGGTGCCGGCGCCGCTCCTAACGCCAGGAGTTGCATGGCGGAAATGACCTGATGGCGTCTTCCTGATCGCATGGAAGGCGCCAAATGCCGATATCTCTTGTGAAATCAAAAATCCTGATATAAATGATATCCATTGATTGGGGTATTCGGGATTCGATGCAACGCGGCTTTCTGACAATTTATGCGGGCGAGAACGCCGCAGTCTTCAGGGCACTTTCGGCGCCGGCCCGCGTCGAGATGCTGAAACTGCTCTGCGCCAAAGGTTCGATGAACGTCAACGAAATCGCCCGGGAACTCGATCTGCCGCAATCCACCGTCGCAACGGCGATCATGATTCTCGAAGAAGCTGGTCTTGTCGAGACCAAGGCTGCGAAAGCGCGCAAGGGCTATCAGAAGATCTGCACGGCGCTTTACGACGAAATCCTGCTGAGTTTCGAGGATCAGGCCTTCAAGCACGACGAGGACGTGATCGAGGTCGCCATGCCGATTGGCCTCTATACGAGCTGCGAGACGCATGCGCCGTGTGGCCTATGTTCGACCGAAGGCGTGATCGGCCTCCTCGACGTTCCCGACTATTTCCTCGATCCACAGCGCATGCAGGCCGGTCTTTTATGGTTCGGCCGCGGCCATGTCGAATATAAATTCCCGAACAATGCCAAGATCTTGAACCGGAACGTCAATGCCATCGAATTCTCGATGGAGCTGTCGTCGGAAGTGCCGGGCACCAATCCGGACTGGCCGTCCGACATCACCGTCTGGATCAATGGCGTCGCTGCCGGCACATGGACGTCTCCCGGTGACTACGGCGACAAGCGCGGGGCGTTTACGCCAGGCTGGTGGAAGCTGGAAGGCTCTCAGTATGGTAAGCTCAAGACCTGGCGAATCTCGAAGAAGGGCACGTTCATCGATGGCGTCGCCGCGTCCGATGTGACCATCGACGATCTCGCCATCAGCCAGCATTCCTCGATCCGGTTGCGGATCGGCATTGCCGATGACGCACGCAACACGGGCGGCGTCAATATTTTCGGTCGCGGCTTCGGCAATTATGGTCGCGATATTCTGATGCGCGTCGATCTGGCATAGTTCTGT
>NZ_JBNDIC010000014.1:0-135667 GCF_056755475.1 Rhizobium sp. KNZ2-6A
CAAAGGCTTCGCCAAGGCTAAGGGCTAAACGATCCATCCCCGTCGCCGGGATCTGGACCGTCATCCAGATCCCGGCATCCCTAAGGATGCACCAGTAAAACACACCCGCCTAATACAAGGGCTGGTCCTTCCCGCCAAGCTGCCACGCACTCTCGTCGAGTCGCGACATTCTCCCCGCCCTCATGGTGAGGCGCGCAGGCTGAAAGCCGGAGCCTCGAACCACGAGGGTCGGCCCCAACACACACAAACCCGTCTTGTGTTTTCACTCTCTTTACGATCCTATCGCCGTGACGACCTCGCGCGTTGAATGGCGAAGGATTTTTCATTGGCTGACCTCCTCAATCTCCTGACCGATGTCGAAGGCGTCGCCGTCGGTCATGCCACCGATCTTGCGCTCGGCTCCGGCGTCACCGCCATCATCTTCGATGAACCGGCGGTTGCCTCCTGCACCGTTCTCGGCGGCGCGCCGGGCGGGCGGGACACGGCATTGCTGGACCCCGCGATGACCGTCGGCGCGGTGGATGGGCTCGTGCTTTCAGGCGGCTCGGCCTTCGGGCTCGATGCCGCAGGTGGGGTGCAGGCGGGCTTGAGGGAGATCGGCCGCGGCCTCAAGGTCGGCGATGCGCTGGTGCCAATCGTGCCGCAGGCGATCCTGTTCGATCTCATCAATGGCGGCAACAAGGATTGGGGGCTGCATTCCCCCTATCGCGACCTCGGCTATGCGGCCTTCAAAGCCGCGAGCAAGGGCTCCTTCGCGCTCGGTACGGTCGGTGCGGGAACGGGTGCCACGACGGCGACGGTGAAGGGCGGGCTCGGGTCCGCCAGCGCCGTCAGCAGCAGGGGATATAGGATCGCCGCCATCGTCGCCGTCAATGCGCTCGGCTCGGCCACCATCGGCGACGGCCCGCATTTCTGGGCCGCGCCCTTCGAAGAGAATGGCGAATTCGGCGGCCTCGGCATGCCGCAGGTGGTCGATTCGCGCCTGCGGCTGAAGGGCACCAACATCACCGCCACGACCATCGGTGCCGTCATCACCGACGCGCAATTGACCAAGGCGGAGGCGCATCGCCTATCCATCTGCGCTCACGACGGCTTTGCCCGCGCGCTGTTGCCGACGCATCTGCCGCTCGACGGCGATACCGTATTTGCCGCGTCCACTGGCAGGCACGCTCGCGATGACATGCCAGGTTTCCTGGAGCTCTGCCACCTCGCCACGACAGTCATGGCGCGCGCCATCGCCCGCGGCGTCTATGAGGCAACAGCGTTGCCGATCGAAGGTGGGCAGCCCGCATGGCGGGATCGTTTCGGCGGATAACAACAGATCCCACCGCATAAGCACAAATTTTCAGAATTGTGTGTGCGCCTGCGAGATGACACTATCGTGAAAAAGACCGCGTGTCGGAGGGAAGCCGAGCCTCGCGGGCAATGCAAGGGAACAGAGATGACGAAGTTTTCATGCCCGAGCCTTAGCGACTTTGCGCGCCGGCTTGCCTTTAGCGCCGTACTTTCTACCGGCCTGCTTATGATGGGTTTGACCCCGGCCGAAGCTGCCAAGACGACGCTCAATCTCGGCATGAGCGTCGAACCGACAGGGCTCGATCCGACGATCGCCGCGCCCGTCGCGATCGGCCAGGTCACCTGGCAGAACATCTTCGAAGGGCTGGTTGCCATCGACCAAAACGGCAAGATCGTGCCGCAGCTCGCCAAGAGCTGGGAGATCTCACCCGATGGCCTGAGCTATACCTTCAAGCTACAGACCGGCGTGAAATTCCACGACGGTCAGGCCTTCGATTCCGCCGCCGCCAAGTTCACGCTCGATCGCGCCCGCGGCGCTCAATCCGTCAATCCGCAAAAGCGTTTCTTTGCAACCATCGCCTCGATCGACACGCCGGATGCAGAAACGCTGGTGCTGCATCTTTCCTCACCGACCGGCAGTCTGCTCTATTGGCTCGGCTGGCCGAGCTCGGTCATGGTCGGGCCGAAATCCTCCGCCAATGACAAGACGGCGCCCGTCGGCACCGGCCCGTTCAGATTCTCCGCCTGGGCCAAGGGCGACCATGTCGACCTCGTGAAAAATTCGGATTACTGGAACAAGTCGGTCGATGTGAAGCTCGAGAAGGTGACCTTCCGCTTCATTTCCGACCCGCAGGCGGAGGCCGCGGCGCTGAAGGCCGGCGACCTCGATGCCTTTCCGGAATTCGCAGCACCTGAACTCATGAGTTCCTTCGACGGCGATGCCAGGCTGACGACCAAGATCGGCAATACCGAGCTCAAGGTCGTGGCCGGCATGAACAACACCCGCAAGCCTTTTGATGACAAGCGCGTGCGACAGGCCCTGATGATGGCGCTCGATCGCAAGACGATCATCGAGGGCGCATGGTCCGGCCTGGGGACCGCCATCGGGAGCCACTACACGCCGAACGACCCCGGCTACATAGATTTGACCGGCACGCTGCCCTACGATGCCGCCAAGGCCAAGGCGCTGCTGGCGGAAGCCGGCTATCCGAACGGTTTCAGCTTCACTATCAAAACGCCGCAGATGGCCTATGCTCCCAGAAGCGCGCAGGTGATGCAGGCGATGTTTGCCGATATCGGCGTAACCATGAATATCGAGCCGACGGAATTTCCGGCGAAATGGGTGCAGGACGTTTTCAGCGGCCGCAACTACGACATGACCATCGTCGCCCATGCCGAGCCGCTCGATATCGATATCTATTCGCGCGATCCCTATTACTTCAACTACAAGAACCCTGATTTCAACGAGCTGATGAAGAAGATCCAGCTTACCGCCGATGCGGCCGAGCAAAACAAGCTCTATGGAGAGGCGCAGAGCATTCTTGCCGCGGATGTGCCGGCCCTTTTCCTCTTCGTCATGCCGAAGCTCGGCGTCTGGGACAAGAAGCTGAAGGGTCTCTGGGAGAACGAACCGATCCCCTCCAATGTACTGACCAACGTCTCCTGGGAAGACTGACCGCTTTCGCGCGACGATGCCGGCTTGCTCGGCCACGGACATGCTATGATCGTATTGCTCACCCGCCGGATTTTCGGACTGATCCTGACGCTGATCGCGGTCTCGCTGCTGGTCTTTGCGGTCATGGCACTGCTGCCGGGCGACCCGGCTGCGATCACGCTCGGCACTTCGGCGACGCCGGAAACGCTGGCGGCGCTTCGGCATGAGATGGGCCTCGACCAGCCGCTGATCATCCGCTACGGGCAGTGGCTTGCCGGCGCGCTGACGGGCGATCTCGGCAGGTCCTATACTTACGGCGTCCCGGTTGCCGGCCTGATTGCCGAGCGGCTCGCCGTCACCCTGCCGCTTGCCGCCCTTGCCATCCTGTTCTCCGTCCTCGTCGCCGTACCGCTCGGCGTCGCGGCAGCCGCCAGACGCGGTGGCTTCCTCGATATCCTCGCAACGCTGTTTTCACAGATGGGCATTGCCGTGCCGGGCTTCTGGGTGGGGCTGCTGCTGGTGCTTTTGTTTGCCACCTCGCTCGGCTGGATGCCGGCCGGCGGCTTTCCCGGCTGGGACAGCGGCGCTTGGCCAGCCCTGAAATCGCTCGTGCTGCCTGCCGTCGCGCTTGCGCTGCCGCAGGCGGCGGTGCTGACAAGGGTCGCGCGCTCGGCCGTGCTCGACACGCTGCATGAGGATTTTGCCCGCACCGCGACCGCCAAGGGCCTTTCGCGCAGCCGCGTGCTCTGGGGGCATGTGGTGCCGAATGCGCTGGTGCCGGTGCTGACCATCCTCGGGCTGCAATTCACCTTTCTGGTCGCCGGCGCCGTGCTGATCGAAAACGTCTTCACCCTGCCCGGCCTCGGCCGCCTGGCCTATCAGGCGCTGAGCCAGCGCGATATCATCGTGCTTCAAGATGTGGTGCTGTTCTTTGCCGGCCTCGTCATCGTCGTGAATTTCCTGGTGGATCTTTCCTATCTTGCCATCGATCCCCGGCTGCGGGCGGGAGGTGCGCGATGACTGCAGCCGAAACCAGAGCCGCCGCCCAGCCCTCCCGCCGGTTTCGGGCGCTGCGACGCGCGAACCTGATGGTCGGCGCATTAATCACCGTCGCCCTTGCCTGTGTCGCCGTCATCTCTCTGTTCTGGACGCCGGTGCCGCCGGCGAAGATGCAGATCACCCACAAGCTGCAGCCGCCCTTCGGCTTCGGGCTTCTCGGCACCGATCAGCTTGGCCACGATGTCCTATCGATGCTGATGGCCGGCTGCTGGAATTCGCTGTCGATCTCCGTTTCGGCCGTCGCCATCGGCGGGACGCTCGGAACGATCATCGGCGTTTCCGCCGCCGCCCAACGCGGCCTGTTCGAGGCGCTGGTCATGCGGGCCTGCGACGTGATCTTCGCGCTGCCGCCGATCCTCTCGGCCATGATCCTCGGCGCATTTCTCGGGACGGGGCGCATGACGGCCATCATCGCCATTGCGGTCTTCATGGTGCCGGTCTTTGCCCGCGTCGCGCTCGGCTCGGCGCTACAAGCCTGGAGCCGGGACTATGTGCTGGCGGCGCGCGCCATCGGCAATACGCAGCTTGCGATCACGCTGCGCCATGTTCTGCCTAATATCATGGGCAGCATCATCGTCCAGGTGACGATCCAGCTCGGCCTTGCGATCCTCACCGAGGCCGGGCTTGCCTTCCTGGGCTTGAGCGTGCCGCCGCCGGCGCCGACCTGGGGCCGGATGCTGGCCGATGCGCAAACCTATTTCCAAGTCGCGCCGTGGCTGGCTCTCTTGCCGGGTCTTGCCATCGCGATGTCAGTCCTCGGCTTCAACCTGCTCGGCGACGGGCTGCGCGATCTACTCGACCCCCGTGAGGCGACGCGCTGAGAGAGACATGAAGAGTATAGATCATGAGTGAACCGACCGATCTTTCGATCCGAGACCTCAGGCGCAAGTTTGCCGACAAGAGCCTGTCCCCCAGCGAATACTGGCTGGCACTTGAAGACCATATCGAGGCATGGGAGCCGACAATCGCTGCTCTCTATGCCTATGATCCCGAAGGCACACGCAAGCAGGCGGCCGCCTCCACGGAGCGCTGGGCTAAGGGTGCGCCGCTTGGGGCGCTGGACGGCATTCCGGTGACGCTGAAGGAGCTGATTGCCACCAAGGGACAGCCGGTGCCGCTTGGCACGGCGGCCGTCGAGCTGGTTCCCGCCGCCGAGGACGCGCCGATCGCCGCCCGCATGCGCGAGGATGGCGCAGTGATTTTCGCGAAAACCACCTGCCCCGATTACGGCATGCTCTCCTCCGGCCTCTCCAGCTTTCACAAGCTCAGCCGCAATCCGTGGGATCCCAGCCAAAATCCGGGCGGCTCCAGCGCTGGCGCGTCGGCGGCGGCCGCAGCCGGCTACGGGCCGCTGCATATCGGCACCGATATCGGCGGCTCGGTGCGGTTGCCGGCCGGCTGGACCGGCATTTTCGGCTTCAAGCCCAGCCATGGCCGCATTCCGGTCGACCCCTATTATGTCGGGCGATGCGCCGGGCCGATGACCCGCACGGTCGAAGATGCCGCCTTCTCCATGGCGACGCTGTCGCGTCCCGACTGGCGCGACGGCACCAGCCTGCCGCCGAACGAGATCGACTGGATGGATCTCGGCGTCGACGTCAGCGGCATGAAGATCGGCCTGATGCTCGATGCCGGATGCGGCCTGCCCGTCGATGACGAGGTGCGCGACGCGGTCCTTGCCGCCGCCAAGCGCTTCGAGGAAGCAGGTGCAACTATTATCGACGTCGCGCCGGTGCTGACCAGGCAGATGCTCGACGGGCTCGATCTCTTCTGGCGCGCGCGCTTCTGGGGCGACATCATGGGATTGAGCGAGGAGCGGCGAAACAGCATCCTGCCCTATATCCATAGCTGGGCGAAGGGTGGAGCCGATGTCAGCGGCGTCGATGCCGTTCGCGGCTTCAACCAGACGATCGAGATGCGCAAGAGCTGCGGCAAGCTTTTCACCGAAGTCGACGCCGTGCTTTCGCCGACCAATCCGATCGTCTCCTATCCCGCCGAATGGGCCTCGCCCACCAACGACCCCGCCCTGCCCTTCGAGCACATCGGCTTCACGGTTCCGTGGAACATGTCGGAGCAGCCGGCCTCGTCGATCAATTGCGGCTTTTCCCGCTCCGGCATGCCGATCGGCCTGCAGATCGTCGGCCCGCGCTTCGGCGACATGCTGGTGCTTAGACTTTCCAAAGCCTTCGAGGACTGGACCGGCGGCGTGACGAACTGGCCGAGGCGGCCGGGATGAACAGCAGCTGCAGAAAGCTGGCTAATCCCGCGCCAACGGCAAGGAAAGGCCGATCTTCACCCGGTCCATGGTGACGAGCGACTTGAACTTCGTGACGTTCGGATTGTCGTAAAACAGACGCCGCGTCAGCGCCTCATAGTCGGACATGCTGGCCGCGACGACGACAAGCACGAAATCCGCTTCGCCGGTGACCTGATAGCATTGCTGAACTTCCGGCGCGTCCAGGAAGCTGCGCTTGATCGCATTGATCAGGTCGTAACGCTCGTTTGCGATATGGACCTCGACGATGATGGTGATCGGCAAGCCCATCATTGCCGGATCGATGACGGCGATATTCGCCTCAATGACGCCATCGGCCTGCATGCGCTTGATACGCCGCTGCACGGCGGGCGCCGATAGATTGATGAGTTCACCGATCTTGCGCTGCGGAACGGTGTTGTCTTTTTGAAGAAGATCGAGAATCGCCAGGTCGAATTCATCGAGATCGGCGGGTTTGCGCATTTCAAATCATCCTTACCGCAAAGAAGAAACAAAATTGCATGAAACTTGTCGCAATGGAGCCAAATCCTCTTTCCCTATGTATTAGCTTTGCGCCACAAATCACCTGACTTGCAAAGGCACGAGAATGTCACAGCCGGACACCGATTACGATACAGGCGCCGCAGATCTTGGCGAGAGGACGGGTTCAAACCGTCATGCTGCCGATAAGACAGGCTCCGACGCCTCGAAAAGATTCCTTTTCGGGCTGGTGGCGATGCTGCTTGCGGCGCTGGCCATGAGCATCTCGCCAAGCCTCGTGCGCCTGGCCGATGTCGGGCCTTTCGCCAGCGCATTCTGGCGCGTCTTCCTGGCGCTGCCCATCCTCTGGGTCTGGATGCGATATGCGGAGGCTTCGGAAGTCACCGCACCCCGTGCCAGCTTTACGCTGCCGACCATTCTTGCCGGCATCGCCTTTACGGGCGACCTGTTCTTCTGGCACCTCGCCATCATGCGCACGACCATTGCCAATGCCACGTTCTTTGCGACCATGGCGCCGCTCTGGGTCGTCATCTTCGGCTGGCTTCTGCTGAGGCAGAGGGTCGATCGCACCACGCTGATCGGGCTTCTGGTCTGCCTTGCCGGCGGCACGGCGCTGGTGGCGCAGAGCCTTGCATTCAATCCGAGCCGCGCTGTCGGCGACGCGCTTGCCATCATCACCGGCGCCTTCTTCGGCCTCTATTTTCTGGCGGTCGGCGCGGCGCGCCCAACGACGAATGCGGCACGCGTCACCTTCGAACTCAGCGTCATCACCGCCACGATCCTGTTCCTGGTCGCCTTCTTCTTCGAGCCGCGGATATTGCCGCAGTCAATTTCGGGATGGTGGGTGCTTCTGGCGCTCGGCCTCATCAGCCATGCCGGTGGACAGGGCCTGCTTTCGGTGGCGCTCGGACGGCTGCCGACCGTTTTCTCCTCGCTCGTCATTTTCCTGGAATCGATCGCAGCCGCGCTTTTCGCCTGGTTCCTGTTCAGCGAAAATGTCACGCTGATACAGGCCCTTGGCGGCATCGTCATCATCGCCGGGATCTGGATCGCGCGACCGCGCGCACAGTAAGAACGCCTGGTGAAAGCAATTGCGGGTGTCGTCGCCTAAAGTGTTGCGGCACCTTTTTCTTTGACGTCGGCGTGGAGATCCTCCAACGCCTTCTCGATAACGCGCAGATCATCCTGAAGGCCGTCATCCGCGCTCATCGCGCTTTCGCTGCCGGCGCGCTGGATAGCCCGAGCCTCGCTCTGCAGCTCGCGTAGCCTGTCGATCTTGCCGCTTCTGCGCATATGGCTGTCGAGCAGAATATCCCGGACCGTCTTTTCCATTGCCGTGATGGGCATGCGTCTTCTCCTTTCGATAGGATATCTCGATCAAAGAGATAACGGGCGAGAGAAAGAGCGGTTCCGGAGTGGATCAGTCGACGAAACGGCGATAACCCGTCGGCTGTTCGTAGAGCCAGCCGATACGTTCGACGGCAGCGGCAAAATTCTCGCGTGCGACGGTCATGGTATGACCGTTGGCGTGAACGATGGTTTCCGGATCTTCCATGATGGCGACATGGCCCTTCCAGAAGACGAAATCGCCGCGCTTCAGCTCATCGCGGGCAATCGGCCGGCCGAGGCCGGCGGCCTGCATGTCGGTATCGCGTGGTGCTGCGCGGCCCGTCATCGACAGCGCCAGCTGCACGAGGCCGGAGCAATCGATGCCAAGCCCGGAGCGGCCGCCCCAGAGATAGGGCGTCTCGATAAAGCGCAAGGCGACGTCGACAAAATCGCCGCCCCTGTTGTCGCCGATCGGCTGCACATGCTTGGCGAAGATGGCGGTGCCGTCCTCCAGGACCACATAGTGATTGCCGCGCGCCTCCGCCGTGCCGGTTACGCATACGAGGCTGCCCATGGAGAGGATTGCGGTATGCGGCTTGCGCAGTTCCGGTTCGGGATAGAGGAAGGTGCGCTGGGGGATAACGACATGGGTCGGCGCTGCCGCGCCTTCCTTGATCGCCGTCTCGGGAAGGTAGCCGACATAGCCGTCGGACAGCGCCTTTACCCAGCACCAGCCATCGCGGCGCTCGAAAACCGTGACCTCCTCGCCCATGAGCAATTCGGTATCGATGCCCGATGCGAGATCCGGCTTCGGCCGAAGCGGGACGACTGGGATGGCGACGCGTGCGCTGCCGCCCTCGACGAAACGCTCGGCCTCGACTTTGCCCTTAAGAACGGCCTCGGCGAGATCGGGCCTGAAAGCATTGAGGCGGCGGTCGAGCGTCATGGAGAAATTCCCGAGGTTACAATTTGCGGCCGTGCTCGATGACGAGATCACCGAGTTTTTCAAGATAGAGCGCGCCGGTGACCGTACGCTTAATGATGACGTTGCGGCGATCACGCTCGTCGCGTACGCGGTCGACCAATCCCATCACGCCCATAGTGTCAAGCGCCCTGGTTATGACCGGCTTGGTGACGCCGAGCGTCGCGGCAAGGCCGCGCACGGTATGCGGCGGCGGTACGAGATAGATCTGCAGCAGGATCGCCGTCTGCCGCAAGGTCAAATCATGGTCCTCGCGGCGCACCTGAGCGAGCGTCACGCCATGCCAGAGGCCGAGAGCCTGCGAGGCAGAGAGTTCAAGCGGCAAGGGCAAACCCCGAAATTCGTTACGCTCCCGTTCCAGTCTCGGCCAAGATAGTGGCGGTTTCAAGGGGTGAACTTCCCAGTCGCTGTTAAGAAGCGCGCACCGGAACTTGTTGAGAGTGCGCACCCCCCCTCTGTCACTTCGTGACATCTCCCCCACAAGGGGGGAGATCGTTGGGAGTTTGCCACTCGTTATCCGCAAAACAGGGTCTCAGGATTTCAGCAGGTTCAACGTCAGCTTATGGCAGGCATAAGCAACGAGTTACCAATCTCCCCCCTTGTGGGGGAGATGTCGCGACAGCGACAGAGGGGGGTACAGCGGCTCGGCTATTCGAGAACCCACCTACCTGCATCGACAGCCCCTACCGCACGCTTTGCCTGATGTGATGATACAGCGCCCGGATCGCCTGCGCCTCGCCACCACCGGGAGAATGCGGTCGTTCGCTCTGCGCCCAGCCGTAGATATCGAAATGGGCCCAGCTCGGCGTCCTGGTCACGAAGCGCTTGAGGAACAGGGCGGCGGTGATGGAGCCGGCCATGCCGCCTGATGGAGCATTGGTGATATCGGCGAATTTCGTGCGGATATCCTTGTCGTAGCCCATGTAGAGCGGCATGCGCCACAGCGGATCGTCCGTCTCCAGGCTCGCTTCGGTCAGATCACGGGCGAGATCGTCGTCATCGGTGAAGAAGGGCGGCAGGTCGGGGCCAAGCGCGACGCGGGCAGCACCCGTCAGCGTCGCCATGTCGATCATCAGGTCCGGCGCGTCCTCATCGGCATAGGCAAGTGCATCGGCCAGGATCAGCCGCCCCTCCGCATCCGTATTGTCGATCTGCACCGTTAGACCCTTGCGGCTCGTGTAGATATCACCGGGCCGGAAGGCGTTGGACGAAATCGAGTTCTCGACGACGGGAATGATAACGCGCAGGTCGACCTTGAGCTTGGCGTCCATGATCATCAGCGCCAGGCCCATGACGTTCGCCGCACCGCCCATGTCCTTCTTCATCAGCAGCATCGAGGATGCCGGCTTGATGTCGAGGCCGCCGGTGTCGAAGCAGACGCCCTTGCCGACCAGCGTGATGCGGCGATGGCCCTTCTTACCCCAACGCAGTTCCAAGAGGCGCGGCGCATCGGCGCTGGCGCGGCCGACGGTATGCACGAGCGGGAAATTCTCCTTCAGGAGATCATCGCCGATGATGACGGACATTTCCGCCTTGTAGTGTTCGGCAAGCACCCGGAAGGCGGCTTCGAGCTGCTCCGGTCCCATATCGTTGGTGGGCGTATTGATGAGATCGCGGGCGAGAAAGACGCCGGCGAGCTGACGCTTGATGTCGGCGGCGTCGGCATCGCGCGGGATCATCAGCGTCGGTGCCGTCGCCTTCTCGGATTTGTAGCGCTCGAAGCGATAGCTGCCGAGGCCGAAGCCGAGCGAAAGCCGGTTCGCCGTCAGCGGCGCCGTCTCGACATGCCAATCGCCCGCCGGCAGGCTGCGCGCGAGCCTTCCCGTCAGGAAGGGCTGTTCGGAGGGATTGGAGCCGAGCCCGAACAAGGCCCCGCCCAAATGTCCATCGGCCGTCGGGATCAACAGCAGCGAGCCGCTTTCCGCCTTGTAGCCGGCCCTGCGGGCCCAATCGAGCGCGATGGGATCGATGGTGCCGGTCTCGATATGTGCCGGGGTAACGGCAAAGATCGGCAGCGTCGCACCACCCTTGGAATTGAAGGGCGTCGCACGCTCGATATATTGGTAGGGGGCCATGACTATCCTTTGGCAATGACTTCAGGGAATCGAGAGTTAACCGTCTGTTAGGGTTAACAGATTATTGCTGGAGCGAACATTGCGTCGAACCTTTCCCTGTTCCGATTCCAGGCCTCGCGCAAGATTTAAGGAATTCAGGGATAAGCGAAATGCCCGCCGTTTCAACTGCGTCTTTACTTAGGACCTTTCTTTTCCGGGGTGCTTCCGCAGCGCTTCTGGCACTGGCGCTCGCAAGCTGCTCGACGACAGGAAAAGACCGGATGACGACCGGTTCGATCCCCAACACGTCGAACTCTCTCGAGGCGATGAACGGCACTGATCTGGCGCAGGCAACTGCCACGTATGGCAAGGCCTATGACGCCAATCCTAGAGATCGCGATGCCGGGGTCAATTATGCCAATGCCTTGCGCATGAGCGGCCGCAACGACCAGGCGCTCGCCGTCATGCAGCAGGTGGCAATCGCCAATCCGACCGATCGCGGCGTGCTTGCCGCCTATGGTAAGGCACAGGCGGCGGCGGGCCAGCTCGATCAAGCGCTGTCGACCATCGATCGCGCCGAGTTGCCGGACCGGCCGGACTGGCGTCTGGTTTCCGCGCAAGGTGCCATCCTCGACCAGCTCGGACGCTCCGCCGATGCGCGCGCCAAATATCGCGATGCGCTGGTGCTTGCCCCGAACGAGCCGACAATTCTTTCCAATCTCGGCATGTCCTACGTGCTGACCGGCGATCTCAAGAACGCTGAAAACTACCTTCGCTCGGCCGTCTCGCAGCCGGGCGCCGACAGCCGCGTGCGGCAGAACCTGGCACTCGTCGTCGGCCTGCAGGGCCGCTTTGCCGACGCGGAACAGATCGCACGCCAGGAGCTGACGCCGCAGCAGGCGAATGCCAATGTCGCCTATCTCAGGGGCATGCTGGCACAGCGGAATTCCTGGCAGAAGCTTGCCGCCAGCGGCGACGCCAGGAAAACAGTCGAATAAAAACGGCCAAGGAATTGCTCGGCCGCCTCGATCCTTAGCGCCAGAGATGACGCGGCAGGCCTTCGGCCACCAGCCGCGCTCCGAGCGCGCCGATCACGACGCCGGCCACGCGGTCGATCCAGAGCTTGGCACCAAGATAGATTGCGCGCGGGCGGTTTGACGAGAAGGCGATCGTCACCACCGTGTACCATCCGGCCTCGACCAAAAAGACCGCCGGAGGAACGGCCGCCAGCAGCCAGGGCGCAGGAACCGCCGGCAGGAGGGCTGCAAAGATACTGCCATAGAAGATGGCGGTCTTCGGATTGCTGAGCTGGGTCCCAAGCGCAAAGAGGAAATTACGCGCTGCGCCCGCGGCCTTCGGCGTCGCCGGTGAATCGATCGGAAGATCGTCCGCCGCGCCGCGCCAGATGCGGATGCCGACATAGATCAGATAGAGACCGCCGGCGACTTTCAGCGCCAGATACAGCCATTCGACCTTCATCAGCAGGGCGCTCAAGCCGAACAGCGCCAAGGTCGCGAAAATAACGCTGCCCGTCCCCATGCCGAAAGCCGCGGCAAGGCCCGCCTTTCGCGAGCGGGAAACGGCGATGCGGGAGACAAGCACGAAACTCGGGCCGGGGCTAACGGCGCCGATCAGGACTGCAGCGATGACACTTAAAAATACTGCCATGGACGACATACGACACCTCCCGATACAGCTGGACATCCATTTGCCGGTGGACGGCAGCCTCTAGGGCATGCCGAGGATTTCCGCTTCCGGCCGTCCACAACGTCGGATCGAAGGTTAATCACATCCACACGCAGCAGACAAGCCGGTGGATCAGAACTTGTCCATGGCCTGGATGATCGCCGGGCCGAGAATGACGGCCATCAAGACCGGCAGGAAGAAGATGATCATCGGCACGGTCAGCTTCGGCGGGAGCGCAGCTGCCTTCTTCTCCGCCTCGTTCATGCGTTCGTCGCGGCCCTCCTGCGCCATGACGCGCAGTGCCTGTGAGAGCGGCGTGCCGTAGCGTTCGGCCTGGATAAGGGCCTGTGTCACGGATTTGACGAGATCGATCTGGGTGCGGGCGGCGAGATTGTCGAAGGCCGTACGGCGATCCTGCAGGAAGGAAAGTTCGGCCGTGGTCAGCACCATTTCCTCGGCGAGCGGCGGGGATTGCTCGGCCATTTCCTCGGACACGCGATGCATGCCGGCCTCGATCGATATGCCCGACTCCACGCAGATCAGCATCAGGTCGAGAGCATCCGGCCAGGCGCGCTTGATCGACTTCTGGCGCTTGGTCATTCGGTTGGAAACATAGATATTCGGCGCATAGAAGCCGAGATAGGCGAAACCGATGACGCCGAGCAGACGGATCGGCAGGGGCTTTGCGGCAAACCAGCCGAGAACGAAAACCAGCACGATCGCAGCCGCCAGGAACAGGAACGGTAGGAAGAACCGCGCCACCAGGAACATGTTCAGCGCGTTTTCGGACCGCAGGCCAGCGGCGCGCAGGCGATTCATGGTATTGGCATCAACCAGCGCGTTTCGCAGGTTGAAGCGCTCGACGATCTGCCGGGCGTTTCGATTGTTATGGCTGCGCAGCGATGCCTTGCCGCCATCGGCGCCCAGCCGTGCCCGTTCGCGTGCGCGGATCTGCTCGCGCTCCGTCGATACCGCCTTCATGCGCTTGTTGAGATCGCCGCGCTCCAGCAGCGGCATGGCGATCGTATAGAAGGTGGCAAAGACGGCAATGGCAACGACGACGGCAAGAAGGGTGCCGGGATCGGTCAGTTTGGCGGCCAGATCGGACATGGGCTACGCGGCTCCTTCCGCTCAGATCTCGAAATTGACCATGTTGCGCATGATGAAGATTCCAAACGACATCCAGATAGCGGCTCCGACCAGGATCAGATGGCCGCGCGGATCGGTGAACAGGATCATCATGTATTGCGGCGACGTCAGATAGACGAGCAGCATGACGATGAAGGGCAGAGCGCCGATGATGACGGCGGATGCTTTTGCTTCCATCGACAGTGCCTGGACCTTCGCCTTCATTTTCTTGCGGTCGCGCAGCACCTTCGCGAGGTTGCCCAGAGCTTCCGACAGATTGCCGCCGGCCTGGGCCTGAATAGTGATGACGATCGAGAAGAAATTCACTTCCTGCAGCGGCATCTGGTTCGTCATGCGCGCGCAAGCTTCAGACATGCTGAGACCGACCTGCTGCGCTTCGACCACCCGTCGGAATTCCGACTTGACCGGATCGCGCGCCTCGGAGGCCACCAGCCGCACCGCATCATTGAGCGGCAGGCCCGAGCGAAGGGAACGGGTGATGAGATCGAGCGCGTTCGGAAATTCCTCAAGAAACTTATTTTGCCGACGCTTGATGAGGAAACCGAGAATCCAGCGCGGCAGACCGAAAGCGACGGCGAAGAACAATCCGAGGATGACCAGCGGCGGAGCGCCGACAATGAAAAAGATCAGCACCGCGAACAGGCCGAACAGCACGCTGAAAACGTAGAAGCGCGACGGTGTCAGCGACAAACCGGCCTGCGACAGGCGCGCCTTGAGCGACTGCTTTTTCTTAGTGTTTTCAGTCTGGCGACGCTCCAGATCCTTGAGCGAGTCCTGGACGGATTTGCGCCGCTTGGACATTTCCTGGACGCGGTCGCGCGCCGCCTTGACCTTCACACGGTCGGTTTCGGCCTGCTTGACCCGATTGACGCGGCTTGCGGCCTTCTTCTGGGCCTCGATCCGCGAATAGAGAATGCCGTAGCAGACAGCAGCAGCCGACACCGCCGTTAGCAGGACAATCAACAGCACTATTGGATCGACACCGAACATCGTAAAGCCTACTGCGCCTACTGCGCCTTCTGTTCCATCTCGTCGAGCGCGGCCGCGAGGCGCCGCTCCTCATTGTAGTAGCGGGCACGATCCCAGAAATGCGGCTTGCCGATGCCGGTGGAAACGTGCCGGCCGATGATGCGGCCATTCGCGTCTTCGCCTTCGATCTCGTAGCGCATCAGATCCTGCGTGATGATCACGTCGCCTTCCATGCCGATGACTTCGGTGATCTGCGTGATGCGGCGCGAACCGTCACGCAGACGGGCGGCCTGGATGATGACGTCGACGGAGGTGGAGACGATCTCGCGCACGGTCTTGGCCGGCAGGCTGAAGCCGCCCATGGCAATCATCGATTCGATACGGCTCAGGCATTCGCGCGGCGTGTTGGCGTGGATCGTCCCCATGGAACCGTCATGGCCCGTGTTCATCGCCTGCAGCAGGTCGAAGACCTCGGGTCCGCGCACTTCGCCGACGATGATGCGCTCGGGGCGCATACGCAGGCAGTTCTTGACCAGATCGCGCATGGTGATCTCCCCCTCGCCTTCGATGTTCGGCGGGCGGGTTTCGAGGCGCACGACATGCGGCTGTTGCAGCTGCAGTTCGGCGGTATCTTCGCAAGTGATGACGCGCTCGTCGCGGTCGATATAGTTGGTTAGGCAGTTCAGAAGCGTCGTCTTGCCCGAACCCGTGCCGCCTGAAATGACGACGTTGCAGCGCACGCGGCCGATGATCTGCAGCAGCGTTGCGCCTTCCGGCGTAATGGCGCCGAAGCGGACGAGCTGATCGAGCGTCAGCTTGTCCTTCTTGAATTTACGAATGGTGAGCGCCGGACCGTCGATCGCCAAGGGCGGCGCAATGACGTTGACGCGCGAACCATCGGGCAGGCGCGCGTCGCAGATCGGGCTGGATTCATCGACGCGGCGGCCGACCTGGCTGACGATGCGCTGACAGATGGAAAGAAGCTGCGCATTGTCGCGGAAACGGATTTCCGATTCGACGGTCTTGCCGCCGACTTCGATGAAGGTCTGGCCGGCGCCGTTGACCATGATGTCGGCTATGTCGTCGCGAGCCAAAAGCGGCTCCAGCGGACCGTAGCCGAGCACGTCGTTGCAGATATCCTCGAGCAATTCCTCCTGCTCGGAAATCGACATCGCGAAATTCTTGATGGTGATGATGTCGTTGACGATATCGCGGATTTCCTCGCGCGCCGCTTCCGGCCCGAGCTTGGAAAGCTGCGAGAGGTCGATCGTATCGATGAGGGCGGAGAAGACCTGCGACTTCGTATCGTAGTATTCCTCCGTGCGGGCCGGCCGGCGACGGCTGGGCGTCTGCATCGGCGGCGGCGCGACCTGCTGGCGCGGCTGGGCGGAATCGCGCGACGGCTCTATCAGCACGGCCGGTGCCGCGGGCGCGGTTGCAGCCGGCGCACGCACCGGCGCCGGCGGAGGTATCGTACCGCCGCCTTTTGCAGAGCCTTCATTTCCGCGCTTGCCAAACATGCTTTCGATCCAATTCTACTACTGCATGATTTTCAAGGGCCCGCCTTCGAAGTTCATGCGAAATCAAACGACTACTTCCGCTTCAGGAGGCCAAGCAGACCGCCCTTTCTCGCCTTCTTCAAAGCGACACGGCCGGTGACGATGTGCGATATCTGCGAGAAGGTCTCGGCGATCGGCGACTTGGGATCCGTCTCCGAAATCATCCGGCCGCTATTGGCGGCATTGCCGAACAGATTGATATCGAAGGGGATGACGGCGATCGGGTCCGTCTCCAGCGGAGCGCAGAACTCCGAAGGGTTGATTTCCGGCCGCTTCGGCATGCCCACCTGATTGAGAATGAGGTGCGGTCCCTTGTCGTTGGGCCGCAGCTTGCGCAGGGCGTCGAGCAGGTTTTTGGCATTGCGCAGGTTGGCGAGATCGGGGGCCGCGCAAATGACGACCTCATCGACCGCGGCAAGCACCGAGCGCGTCCATTCCGTCCAGACATGAGGTACGTCCAGAACCGCCACCGGCGCGCTGCGCTGGAGAACGTCGAGCACCGGCAGGAAGGCCTGGCCCTCGAAATCATAGGCGCGATCTAGCATGGAAGGCGCTGCCAGCAGTGACAGGTGCTGCGAGCACTTTGTCAGCAATCGATCGAGAAAGACTTCGTCCAGGCGCTCCGGCGCGTAGACGGCCTCGGCAATCCCCTGCGCCGGGTCCTGATCGAAGTCGATATTCGCCGTGCCATAGGGCAGATCGAGATCCGCAAGGATGGTTTCGGTGGAGAAAAGGCTTGAAATGCCGAAGGCGCAATTATGCGCGATGGTGGATGCGCCCACCCCGCCCTTGGCGCCGATGAAGGCAATGCTGCGGCCGAGCGGTTCGGCGTCGGGATCGATGAAGATCGACGCCATTGCCGTCATCAGGTCGACCATGTCGGTGGGTTGCACGATATATTCGGAGATGCCGTTGCGGATCAGCTCGCGATAGAGGCCGATATCGTTGTGGTAACCGACGATGACGACCTTGGTGCTCGGATCGCAGACGGCGGCTAGCGGCTCAAGCTCGGCCAGCAGATTGCGCGGATTGGCGCGCGTCTCGAGGATGATCAGATTGGGGGTCGGCGCCGAGGCGAACATATTTGCCGCCGCCGCGACGCTGCCGCTGGTGATCCGGAAGCTGACCTTCGACATACGCCGGTCGTTGGCGCATTGGTCCATCACCCCCTGCAGCTGCTCGCTTTCACAGAAGGCATGCACCGAAATGCGCGGCAACGGCCGTAGATTGTCGAGATTGCTCCCGCGCGAGACGCCTTCGGCCTCCGCGACGGTCGAGTCAATATCGTATTCGATGGCGTTCATGATCTCATCCCGTTCCGCCGGCGGCCAATCGTCTTGCTCATTGACCCGCTCCGCTGAAGCCACCGAGGGTAGCGGTGCTGATCGGGACCGAGCCCTTGCGGTAATTGTCGATTACCTTGCTGCGCTGATCGGTATCGATCGGCGACACGGCGCGCGGCGCGATCAGATCCGTCGGATTGGCGACTTGCGCCGCCAGGTTATGCTGGGTCGCGCAGCCAAAATTATAGTAGTTCTGATTGTCGATGGCGTTGTCGGCGAGATCGTCGGGCCATTGACCGCAGGTGTTGGTGGCTGCCGTCGTGGCGGTGAAGCGCAAGCGGATCGGAGCAGCGTCACCTGTATCACCGGCTGCATAATAGCTTTCGACGATACGATTGGAGCGAATGCCATTCGCGACGAACTCTCTCCGAATCTGTTGACGCAGGGTTGATGCGGCCTGCGAATTCATGGATCCGCGCGGCGACAGGATTTCGACCGTACCGGTTGAATGCCCGCGATAGTCCTGCACAAAACCGCGAACGGTATCGCGCATGCCAACGGTCAATTGCCGGTCACTGGTTGCCACCGGTATGTCGATATTGTGTTCCTTCTCCGTCAACACGATCGGATGGCGCTGGCGATAATCGTCCTTGATGGCGCTCGTCTTCAGGCCATCCGGGGAACCGGCACAGCCGCCAAGGACAACGGTGAGGATCAAGGCCGGTGCGATCAATGCCAGGGCCGGGAAGCTGGAGCAGAGCGAGCGTGGCGCGTTACCGGCAAGACTGCCCGTCATTTGATGTGTGGTTGAACCGGTTGAAAAGGCTCGCATCCTGATCCCTCACTTGTAGATGAAGCCGACGGTGCCGTGGAAATCGGCGTCGGCGACCGGCGGCCCATCCCTGCGACCGTAGATCTTGTTGACACGGTTCATGAAGAAGCCGCTGACATCGTTGCTCGGCGAGAAATTGTCGTCGGGACGAGCAAGCTGACCGCGGGCCACGGGCCGCACCAGATAGGGCGTCGCAATAATGACCAACTCGGTTTCGTCGCGCTGAAAGCTCTTCTGGCGGAACAGCGCGCCAAGGATTGGAATCTTCGAGGCGCCCGGCGTGCCATTGGTGGTCTGCTGAATGGTATCGCTCAAGAGGCCGGCCAAAGCGATCGAGCCGCCGGACGGCAACTCCACCGAAGTATCAGCGGCGCGCTGGTTGTAGGTTGCCGTGCCGGCGTTAGCCGTGCCAACCGGATTGGAAACCTGGGTCTGCACATGCAGGGCAATTCGTCCGGCAGACAGCACGACAGGCGTGAAGGCCAAACTGATGCCGTAGGTGAAAGGCGTGACCGTGACGGTCCCGTCCTTGTTTGTAACGGCATATAGCGTCTGTCCGCCCGAATTGAAGGTCGCGGCCTGGCCGGAGATCGCCGTCAACGTCGGCTCAGCCAGCGTACGGACGGCGCCTGCCTGCTCAAGAGCATTGAGATAAGTACTAATATCGTATTTGCCGATAGCGGTTTTGAACAAGCTGGCCAGACCTCCGCCGCCGGCCGCCGCCGTCCCATCCGAGACAGGACTGCCGAGCTGGGCTACCGTCAGACCGGAAGAATTGCGGACGAGATTGTCGAAGCCGATCTGCTTCAGCACGCTGCGCTTGATTTCGGCGACCGTGACCTTGAGCGTCACCTGATCCTCGCCTTCGATCTGCAGCATATTGACGATCTGCGACGTCTGCCGTGTTTCTGCGAAAATGGCCACCGCATTGTTGTCGCCGCTGCCAGAGGCTGTCTGGTTTCGTGTCGTCGCTTCGCCGCCTTTGAGGAAAGCCTGCGCAAGCTGCTCGGCCCTTGTCGCATCCTGGGGCGTACGCACCGTACCGGTCATCACGATGTTGTCGGAAACGATCTCGACATTGATGTCGGAGTCAGGGATGAAGCGCTTGAGATTGGCCTGCAGCCCGGCAATGTCGCGCTCGATCTGGAGATCGAGACTGACGATCTCCTTGCCGTCTGCCCCGAAGACGAAGATGTTGGTCTGGCCGACGGTCTTGCCGAAAAGGTAAATACGACGCGAGGTGCGCGTCACCGCATCCGCCATCTTGGGATCGGAAACAAGGATATCATGCGCATCGGCCGGCAGGTCGACGACGAGCGCCTTGTTGAGGCCGAGCTTCAATGTGCGCTTCGTGCCAAGGCCGGCGATGGTGACGATGCTGTCGGAGCCATCAGCAAAGGCTGCGGGAGTGCGCAGAAAGGCCGGAAGGTCCGCCAGGGGCAGACCGGCAAAGGCGACCGAGAAGGAGAGGATTGCGGCGAGAGGAAGGCTGGCCTTGTTGCTTGTCTTGAACATGATGTCGCCCCTTCTCATTGTGGTTTCGGCCCGGTCGGGCCATCGGTCACGATCGCTCCCGACTTGATGACCTGGACAAGCCCACCGCCATTGTCGCCGGCCAGAAGATAGTCGGCCGCCGTCGTATCGGGCTGCTGCGCGTCGGCGACGGAGCGCAATGCCAACGTCAGGCGGTCGGCCATCTGGTGCGCGACGGCCAGAACCTTCGTCTGGTCCGGCGTCAGCTCGAGTGTCGCGGTGGCACCGACCGCAGCCTTGCTTCCATCCTGCTTTTCCTCGATCTGCTGATCGACGGCCAGGACCCGCACGTTGCTCAGCACCGTTTCCGTGACGAGCTGCTGCTGCGAGCCCTTGCGGACCATAATCACGTCGACGCGGTCGTTCGGGAGGATGAAACCGCCGGCACCGGTGGCAACGGAAATCTCGGTGGCGACGGCCCGTTTGCCGGCCGGTAGCAATGAAGAGAGGATGCGGCTGCTAGAATCCGCGACCTTTTCCTCGCGGATCGGTTCGCCCTCGAATATCGGCAGGCGAACGACCGCGCCATTGAGGTCCTTCAAGGCATCGGGCCGCTCGTTCTGGGTAATGAGACCTTTGACGACACCGCTTTCCGGCCATGCCATCCATTGAACTGATTTTTCATTGAGACGGGAACCGACGGGCAGATTGGCGCTCGCAACCAGCACATTGGTCGTCGCTTCCTTTTCCACGATCGCCGCAACCTGCTGGGGCACGATATTGCGCGAACCAGCCAGGCGCATCGCCAGCAGGCCGGCCATCCCGGCCGCGGCGGCTGCCACTGCGAGTATCATTATGCGAGCGGGTTTCATGGTCATTCCTTGAGGAACAGGATTCTTCGCCCTGTAGAATGACCGGCAATTGGTGTAATTATGGTTAATGGTATGTTACATTTATGATTACTTAACCATAATTACTTGATTTACATTAGGCCTTCTTCACATAAGAAGAAATTGTACGCGCGCGTTGCTGTTTAGAGCATCCGGTGTGTCGCTGCGATAATGAGCGGCGAAGCTGGGAAGGCGAGGAAACCACCGATGGCAATAGCGACACCGTAAGGGATCTTCTCGGCACCCAGCAATGAATTCGGCAGTGGCAAGCCTATTGCCGTGATGACATCGGATTGAGAGCGCAGCAGGAGAACGACGACCGTCAACACCCCACCAAGGAGCGAGACGTAAACCAGAAAAGCAAGAAGGGAAGGATCAAGGCCAAACCAAAGTGCGGAGGCTGCCAGCAACTTTGCGTCGCCCCCGCCCATGACGTTCATGGCGAACAGCACGAAGCAGCAGCAAAAGACCACAGCCGCGGCGCCAACGTGCACCCCGACCTCAGTCAAAGGCAATCCCAACAGCGGCGCGAGCACGGCGAAAGTGCCGAGAAGAATGAGCGATATCCGGTTTGGTATCGTCATGGTCAGAAGATCGGAGATGGCCGCAACCGACATGCAAAGAGGGAAAATCAGCAATGTCGCGGCTTCAATCATCTCGAGCGCCCGTGCTAAGTTATGAAATCCAAAAACCGCCCAATATTTGGGCGGTTTCCTGTCGTATGTACCCGCAGCGCGTATCGCTAACGCTTAGTACTTTGCAGCAGCGTTGTTCATCTTGTTGGAGATGGAGGTAAAGGTATTGCTGAGCGTGGTGCCCAGCGTAGTAGCAGCGGTGATGATGGCGACGGAGATCAGGGCGGCGATCAGGCCATATTCAATTGCGGTCGCGCCGGATTCATCCTTCAGGAAACGCGAAAAAAGCTTGGACATAAGTTTAACTCCACTTTGTTGACAGCACGTCCGTCAACTGTTTGCCGTTGATCGGATGAACTGCACGGTAGTCGTCCGCCGTTTCTATCGCTTTAAGGAATTGGGTTAACGAACTTTGAATAATCAAGTGAAAAAAGAATAGTAAATATCGAATTCATGTCTTGCCGTGCATTTTTAAAGAACTTCTTCAGCCAAAAGAAAATTATTAGATGCATGAATATTAGTAGCTTATACGATTCGTCTCAAAGTAAGCCATATGAGACATGCGCAAGGAAGATGAAGGCCATTTACGGGACGTTTGCATCATAAATACACGGCCGTCGTCGCCCTTAATCGTTCATTCACCATTCTTTCCCATTCTGTCCGACAAACCCTTTCGCCATACGCTTTCCAAGAGGCCAAGCCATGCCAATCGGCGGCAGAACCGCAATCCTCGCCGCCATCGTCGCCATGGCCGGCTTGATGCCGCAGCTCTCCAGCGCTGCCGGAGAAAGCCTGCTGCGCGTCTACATGGATCACGCGCGAGTCCTGAAGCTCGATCGCCCTGTCAGCAAGGTCATCGTCGGCAATTCACAGGTCGCCGACGCGACCGTTGCCGATCCAAAGACCATCGTTCTGACCGGCCGCAGCTTCGGAACGACGAATATCATCTTGCTCGATACCGACGGCAACGCCATCGTCGATGAGCAGATCCTGGTGTCGATCGATGAAGGCAATACGGTCCGTGTTTTCCGGCAGACGGATCGCGCCGTATTGTCATGCACGCCCAATTGCGAACAGCATGCCCAACAGAACAACACGGCGACGGCGGCCCCGGCGACGGGACAATAATTACATTCGATAATATAAATATTCTAAAACAGCTTCAAGGAATTGCGTTCCAAGTAATAATCCCGACTTCCTCTAAATATGGATAGAGAAGAGAAACGGATTATCAAGAAAGCAATTCTAGTGTCCTGCGGATATAAATCGCCGCGGATTTCCGATGACGCCAGATAGTGATCTTCTCGCCAATATAAGTTCTGCCAGGCCACGTGCCCGAGGCGGCTTGCGCGAATTGCTGCGTTCCCGGGACGGCGCTGCGGCCATCGAATTCGCCATGCTTGCCATTCCCTATTTCCTGATCGTCTTTGCCATCATCGAGACCTTCGTCGCCTTTACCGCCGAACAGGTTGTTTCGAACGCCGTCGATACCCTGGCGCGACAGATCAGGACGGGGCAGATCACGGCCGATCCAAACAAGAGCTCCTATACGACGTCGCAGCAGTTCCGGCAGTCATTCTGCAACGAGATTGCCGTACTCATCACCTGCTCCGCAGCCGAACTTCAGACGCCGGCAAACCTCTACCTCGATGTGGAAAGCTACTCGAGCTTCGCATCCATGCCGACGACGATCCCTCGCAAGTCGTCGACCGATCCCTATTCCGATCTCAATACTTCGGGTTTTGCTTTCGCGCCCGGCGGCGCCAAGTCGCTCAACATGGTGCGCGCCTATTACCGCTGGCAGGTCATTACGGATCTGCTGCGTCCCTATCTTAGCAATGTACGTCCATCCGACGGCTCGGCGTCAGTCTATCTCATCGTCGCGACCGCCGCCTTCCAGAACGAGAACTATCCGTGAGCGGCCCCGCGACCATGATCGAGAAGGATAGGATGTCATCGGGCATTCTGCGGCGCTTTGCCCGCGATGAGCGCGGCGTCGGCGCGATCGAATTCGCCATCCTTTTTCCCGTATTGCTGATGCTTTACCTCGGCGCCTTCGAGCTCACCGTCGGCCTCAATGTTTCCAAGCGCGCCAGCCGCTCGGCAGGATCGATCGCCGATATCGTCTCGCAGCAGCCGAGCGTTACCAAATCGGTGCTTGCCACCATGCCCTCGGTAGCGGGGGCGATCTTTGCGCCCTATGGCACGACCGGCATGACGTTGAAGATCACCGGCATTGCCGTCGACGCGACAGGCAAGGCAACGGTGGCGTGGTCCTGGGCACAGGATGGGACGGCCCCCTATCCTTCCGGCACGACCATCACCGTGCCGGCCAATATGAACCAGGCAAGCACCTTCCTGGTCCGCAGCGAGCTTTCCCTTCCCTATCAGCTCATCAGCTTCGGTGCCAATTTCCTGCCGAGCGGCACGAACCAGATCACCATCAGCCGGCAATATTACTATCGTCAGCGCGTCGGCAATTCGATCAGCTGCAGCGATTGCTGATCCCCTCTCGTCGGGACCGGGTCTCGGCCGGCCATTCCAAAGGGAAAATTGCCAACACGATGCCTCCGTTATATGGGTGACGTCCAATGTCCCGGAAGACCTCCTCCGGGGTGACGACATTCTTATCGGGTGATGTATGGCGCGCGCCTTTCTCTTCGTTCTGGATTCCTTCGGCGTCGGCGGTGCGCCGGATGCGGCAAGCTATGGTGATGAAGGCGCGGATACGCTCGGCCACATCGCCGAATTCTGCGCGGCGGGCGCTGCCGACCGCGAAGGCTTGCGCCGGGGACCGCTGCTACTGCCCAATCTGTCCAGCCTCGGCCTCTTGGAGATCGCCAAGGCGGCAACGGGCAGCTATCCGGCAGGCATGCCGCTGCCGGAAAAGCCCTATGGTCTCTATGGCTGCGCGAGCGAGGTTTCCCGCGGCAAGGACACGCCGTCCGGCCATTGGGAGATTGCCGGAACGCCCGTCATGTTCGATTGGGGTTACTTTCCGGCCGAGGGCGACGCCTTCCCGCCGGAATTGGTGAAAGCCATCTGCGAGGCGGCCGATCTGCCCGGCATTCTCGGCAATTGCCATGCCTCGGGTACGGATATCATTGCAAGGCTCGGCGGAGAACATATCCGCAGCGGCAAGCCGATCTGCTACACCTCGTCTGATTCCGTCTTCCAGATCGCCGCGCACGAGCAGCATTTCGGCCTCGATCGGCTGATTGGCCTCTGCACGATCGTACGCACGCTGCTCGACTCCTATAATATCGGCCGCGTCATTGCCCGCCCCTTCGTCGGCGAGACTGCAGCCACATTCGAGCGTACCGGCAATCGCCGCGACTTCTCCGTGCTGCCGCCGGAGCCGACGCTGCTCGATCGCCTCGTCAAGGCCGAGCGCACGGTGCATGCCGTCGGCAAGATCGGCGATATCTTCGCCCATCAAGGCATCTCCAGGGTCATCAAGGCCAATGGCAACATGGCGCTGATGGATGCGACGCTGACAGCCATGGACGAGGCCGAGGACGGTGATCTTGTCTTCACCAATTTCGTCGATTTCGACATGGTCTACGGCCATCGCCGTGACGTGCCGGGCTATGCCGCGGCACTCGAAGCCTTCGATGCGCGGCTGCCTGACGTGCACGAGAAGCTGAGGGCCGGCGATCTCGTCATTCTGACGGCCGATCATGGCTGCGACCCGACCTGGCGGGGCACCGATCACACGCGCGAGCGTGTGCCTGTCATGGCTTACGGACCGGGCATTCGTTCCCGCTCCATCGGCGTCCGCCAGACCTATGCCGATATCGGCGAGACGATCGCGCGTCATCTGGGAATTGCGGCAGGGCCGCATGGGAGGAGTTTCCTTTGACATCGCATTTGAAGAAAGTGGAGCTGCACTGCCATCTGGAAGGCGCAGCCCCGCCGGCATTGACGCTGGCACAGGCGGAAAAATACGGTGTCGATACCAGCGCTTTCCTCAGGGACGGCATCTACCTCTGGAAAGACTTTGCCGAATTCCTCGTCTGCTACGACAAGGTCTCCGAGGTCTACCGCACCGAGGAAGACTATGCGCTGCTGACGGAAACCTATCTGGAAGAGCTTGCCGAGATCGGCACGATCTATAGCGAGCTCATCGTCTCGCCCGACCACGGCGACCGCATCGGCCTCGGCGCCGATGCCTACATGGCGGGTGTCTCAGCCGGTATCCGCGCCGCGAAGGCAAAGACAGGCATCGAGGCACGGCTGATCGTGACAGGCGAACGCCACTTCGGGCCTGAGCGCGTGGTGAAGGCGGCCGAATATGCCGCCAAGAGCGACAATCCGCTGATATCAGGCTTCAACATGGCCGGTGAAGAGCGCATGGGCCGCGTCGCCGATTATGCCCGCGCCTTCGACATCGCCCGTGAGGCCGGTCTCGGCATCACCATTCATGCCGGCGAGGTCTGCGGCGCTTTTTCCGTCGCCGATGCCGTCGACCTGGTGCGCCCTCACCGTATCGGCCATGGCGTGCGCGCCATCGAGGATATGGATCTCGTCAGGCGCCTCGCCGATCTCGGCACTGTGCTCGAGGTTTGCCCCGGTTCCAACGTCGCGCTCAACGTCTTCCCGGATTTCCAGTCGCATCCGCTGCGCAAGCTGCGCGACGCCGGCGTGCGGGTGACGATCAGTTCCGACGACCCGCCCTTCTTCCACACCTCGCTGAAGCGCGAATACGAGCTGGCATCGACAGCCTTCGGCTTCAGCGACGACGAGATCAACGCGATGACGCGCACGGCGATCGAGGCGGCATTCGTGGACGAGGCGACGCGGGCGGCATTGCTGGCGAGGCTTTAAAAGCGTGGTTTAGGCCGCAGATTGGGGATGAAATCTCGCAAAGCGGCCTATTTTCTTGCACCAGAGGCGATTTCCGTGGAAGAACCATCTCATATCACGGAATTACTGGAAGGCTGAAACCATGGACGGCGTCACTGTCATCGATCACCCGCTTGTGCAGCACAAGCTCACAATCATGCGCAAGAAGGACACGTCGACGGGCAGCTTCCGCCGGCTGCTGCGCGAGATTTCAACGCTGCTCTGTTACGAAGTGACGCGCGACCTCGAACTGACGATCGAAACCATCGAGACGCCGCTGCAGCCGATGGATGCGCCGATCCTCGAAGGCAAGAAGCTGGTCTTCGCCTCGATTCTCCGCGCCGGCAACGGCCTGCTCGAAGGCATGCTCGACTTGGTGCCCTCGGCGCGCGTCTCACATATCGGCGTCTACCGCGATCACGAAACGCTGCAGCCGGTCGAATATTACTTCAAGGCGCCCGAGGATATTTCCGAACGTCTGATCATCGTCGTCGATCCGATGCTGGCGACAGGCAATTCCTCGATCGCCGCGATCGACAAGCTGAAGGAACGCGGCGCGCATAATATCCGCTTCCTCTGCCTGCTGGCGGCTCCCGAAGGCATCGCCAATTTCCGCAGCGCGCACCCGGACGTGCCGGTCTTCACCGCCGCCATCGACAGCCATCTGAACGAGAAGGGTTACATCGTGCCCGGCCTCGGCGATGCCGGCGACCGCATGTACGGCACGAAGTAAATCTGCCGCTATACCCTTTATAAGGCCCGGCTGTTACTCAACTGCCGGGCTTTTTATTGATTGCTTTAGCGTCCTTTCAGCACAGTTGGCTTATAGATGGCATGGCCCGCAGGAGGGGCCGTGCCGATGCTCGTTCGCGTTCTAATCTTTGCCGGTGTCATTGCCGTTGCGGCAACTCAGGTGCCGATGCTGGTGAATAGCTATAACGAGCATGCCAAAAAGCCGGCGCCGGTCGAAGCGGCCTCGCTTGCACCGCCGAAGACCGAGGCTCCCGTTTCCTATGGCAGCGTTCAGCTGCGCGCCAATGCGGGCGGCCATTATGAAGGTGATTTCACCATCAATGGCCGCTCCGTGCACGGGATGATCGATACCGGCGCAACCTATGTGGCGATGAACGAAAGCACCGCGCGCAGCCTTGGCTTCAGCAGCGTCGATCTCGACTATCGCTACCCGATCCAAACGGCGAACGGCACATCCAAGGTCGCCCATGTCAAACTCGACCGCCTGGAGATCGGCACGATCCGCGTTCGCGATGTCGATGCCGTGGTGGCGAAGGACGGCGCGCTGAGCACGACGCTGATCGGCATGAGCTTCATGAAGAAGCTGAACTCCTTCGGAGTCCAGAACGGCAATTTGCTGTTGAAGCAGTAGAATGGACGAGCCCCATGTGGAGCCGCCTACGACACCCGTTGCGCTGCCGTCCGTCAAATCCTGCTGATGATAACGGGCGACGCAGCGGGTGCTTTGTCGACGAGGCGATAATTGGCCGATAGATCGGCGACAGCCTTCTCCGCGCTTGCCTCGTCGGCCGCGTGAACCGTCGCGATACGGTCGCCTTTGCTCACCTTCGTGCCGAGCGGCAGAATATCGCTGAACCCGACGCGATGATCGATCTTGTCCTGCGGACGGCGGCGGCCGCCGCCGAGATCGATCACACTCATGCCGATTGCTCGCGCATCGCAAGCGCCAAGCCAGCCGTCGGCGGCGGCAAGAACGGGCTTCTGTGCCGGCGCGCTCACCAAATGGCGATCCGGGTGTTCAAGCAGATCCGCCGGGCCGCCGAGCGCATGCACCATGCGGCCGAAGATGTCGGCCGCTTGGCCCGATGCCAAAGCCTCGCGTGCCCTACCCTCCGCATCGGCAGCACTTGCGGCAATGCCGGCCTGTACCAGCATTTCGGCAGCGAAGGCCAGGACGACCGTTTCGAGCCGCGTGCCCGCTTTGTTGCCTTTCAGGAAATCCAGGCAGTTATAAAGTTCGACCACGTTGCCGGCGGCATCGGCCAGAGGCTGGTTCATGTCGGTGATCAAGGCCGAGGTCTTGACCCCGCCGCCATTCGCCACGTCCACCAGCGAGCGCGCCAGCGTCTCCGCTTCCTCTCGCGAGGTCATAAAGGCGCCGCTGCCGATCTTGACGTCGAGCACCAGCGTTTCCAACCCTGCGGCCAGCTTCTTCGATAGGATAGACGCCGTAATCAGAGGCGCGGAATCGACAGTCGCGGTGACGTCGCGCACCGCATAGAGCTTGCCGTCGGCGGGGGCGAGCGCCCCGGTCTGACCGATAATGGCGCAGCCGACCTCGTCGACCACCCTGCGGAAGCGGGCCGCGTCCGGGGTGATCCCGTAGCCGGGAATGGACTCCAGCTTGTCGAGCGTGCCGCCGGTATGGCCGAGGCCACGGCCAGAAATCATCGGCACGGCAAGACCGCAGGCAGCCGCGATCGGCGCCAGCATCAGCGAGACATTGTCGCCGACACCGCCGGTCGAATGCTTGTCGGCCACCGGCCTGCCGATGCCTTCCCAGGACAGGGTGTCGCCGGAGCGGGCCATGGCGAGCGTCAGGGCCACCGTCTCTTCCCGCGTCATGCCGCGAAACCAGACCGCCATGGCAAAGGCGCCGATCTGGCTTTCGGCAAGTTCGCCGCGCCCCAAAGCACCGATAAACGCATCGATGTCGGCGGCCGAAAGGGTGGCGCCGTTACGCTTCTGCCGGATGATTTCCTGCGGGATCATGGATCAATAGCCCGAAGATGCTGCCTTGGAGTCGCCGCCGGCCAGCACGTTCAGAATATCGTCGAGCAGGCTCGACGCACCGAAGCGGAAAGTCGACGGCATGGCCCAATCGGGCGTCATGATGGTCTCGGCAAGGCTGAGATACAGAGCCGCATCAGAGACGGAGCCGATGCCGCCTGCCGGCTTGAAGCCGACCTTGCGGCCGCTGGCGCGGATGGCGCGCAGCATGATGTCAGCGGCTTCGAGCGTCGCGTTGACGGCGACCTTGCCGGTGGACGTCTTGATGAAATCGGAGCCGGCATCGATCGCAAGTTCCGATGCGCGCCGAATGAGGGCGGTGTCTTTGATCTCGCCCGTTTCGAGAATAGTTTTCAGGAGGACCGGTCCCTTGCATTCGGCCCGAACGGCAGCGACCATGTCGGTGACGGCCTGCTCGTTGCCGGCCAGAAAGGCGCGATAGGGAATGACCAGATCGATCTCGTCGGCACCATCGGCAATGGCTTCCCGCGCCTCGGCGGCCACATCGACCACCTCCATATCGCCACCGGGGAAATTCACCACGGTCGCGATCTTCACCGCGTGATCGGTTCCGAGAATGCCGCGCGCCTGCGCGACGAAACGCGGCCAGATGCAGATGGCGGCCGTATTGCCATAGGGCGATTGCGCGCGGGCGCAGAGCGTCTCGATCTGCGCTGGCGTGCAGTCATCCCTGAGATTGGTGAGGTCGAGAAGGGAGAGCGCAACGGCTGCCGTTTCTCTGAGGGAATGGCCCGTCATTGTGGATCTCCTTCGTCAGCGATCATTTCTTTCAAAATGGCGGCGAGACGCGCGCCGCCGACCGGAGCCATGTCCTTGGTCTCCTCGTGCGAGAGCTCGCCACCGGTCATGCCAGCACCATAGTTAGTGATGACCGAGGCAGCGGCAACCCTCAGGCCGAAAAGACGCGCCAGGATGACTTCCGGCACGGTTGACATGCCGACGGCATCGGCGCCAAGGATGCGCGCCATGCGGATCTCGGCCGGCGTTTCGAAGCTCGGTCCGGAAAACCACATATAGACGCCGTGCGACAGCTTGATCTCGGCCTTTTCCGCCGCCTTGCGCATGCGCATGATAAGGTCGATGTCATAGGCGCTGGTCATGCCGACGAAGCGCCTGTCGCTCTCCTCGCCAATCAGCGGGTTCATACCGGAATAGTTGATGTGATCGGTGATCTGCATCACCGAGCCCGGCGGCATTTCCTCCCGCAGCGATCCGGCCGAATTCGTCAGGATCAGCGTATCGACGCCGAGGGCCTTCAGGGTTTCGATCGGCTCGCGCATGGCATTGGCGTCGCCCTTTTCGTAATAATGCACCCGGCCCGAGAGCATGATAACGGGGACATCACCGAGCTTGCCTGCCACCAGCGTACCGGCATGGCCCGAAACAGCGCTGACCGGAAAGCCGGGCAGATCGGCATAGGGAATGCGCAGGGCGTCTTTGACCTCATCCACCAGAGAGCCGAGGCCGGAGCCCAGGATGATGCCGTAGCGCGGCTTCAGCTCGCCGAGCTTCTCGGTGAGGATATCGACGGCGGCGTTCATCCGAGTACCTCCGTTTCGAAGCTGAAGGGCAGCATTTCGCCCATCGTCATGGTCTTCTTCACGCCGGTTTCGTCGCAAAGATAGATGCGTGTCTCCTTGCTGGCAAATTCGGCGATCTTCTGCCGGCAGCCGCCGCAGGGCGGGCAGAGCGGCAGCTTCTCCGCGATGACGGCGATCTCGACGATCTTCTTGGCACCGCCCATGATCATCTGGCCGATCGCCGTCGGTTCGGCGCACCACCCCTGGGGGAAGGACAGGTTCTCGATATTGGCGCCGGTATAGATCTTGCCATCCTCGGCGCGGATCGCCGCGCCGACCGGAAATTTCGAATAGGGAGCATGCGCGAAAGCCATCGCGCCGCGCGCGGCCTCGAACAGATCATGCGACATGGTTTAGCGCTCCTTGGTATAGGGCACGCCACCGGCCTTCGGGGGCTTGGCGACGCCGATAAAGCCTGCAAGCAGGATGCAGGTGAGGATATAGGGCAGCGCCTGAAAAATCTGCACCGGCACCTCGCCGATGCCCGGAACCGCCTTGCCCTGCATGAAATTGGCGAAGGCATCGAGAAAGCCGAACAACAGGCAGGTGAACATGACCGGCACCGGCTTCCATTTGGCGAAGATCAGCGCGGCGAGCGCGATATAGCCCTTGCCCGCCGACATGTTGTTGATGAAGGCCGCCGACTGGGCGATGGCGAGATAGGTGCCCGAGAAGCCGCAGAGAATGCCGGCTACGATCAGCGAGCGATAGCGCAGCCATTCGACCGAGATGCCGGCGGTATCGACGGCGCCGGGATTTTCACCGACGGCGCGCAGCCGCAGGCCGAAGCGGGTGCGATAGAGGATCCACCAGGAAATCGGCACCGCAAGGAAGGCGAGATAGGTCAGGATGTTGTTGCCGGAGATGACATTGGCATAAAGCGGCCCGATGAACGGCACACCGCGGATGGCATCGACACCCGGCAAGGTGATGCCGGAAAAGCGGGCCGTGCCGGGCAAGGTCGGCGTGCGGCCGCCCTGCCCGAACCAGGCCTGACCGAGAACGATGGTCAAGCCCGCGGTCAGGAAGTTGATCGCGACGCCCGAGACGATCTGGTTGCCACGGTTGGTGATCGATGCGAAACCGTGCAGCAGACCGAAGATCACCGAGATGACGATACCGGCGCCGAGACCGGCCCAGGGCGAGCCGCTGATCGAGGCGACGCAGGCGGCCGCGAAGGCGGAGGCCAGCATCTTGCCTTCGAGACCGATGTCGAAGATGCCGGCGCGCTCGGAAAAGAGGCCGGCAAGCGCGGTGAAGATCAGCGGGATCGACAGGCGGATGGTCGAGCCGAGAATGCTGATGAGAAGATCGTAATATTCCATGGTCTGATCCTCACGCCCTGGCGAATGTCTGGTAGATGCGCACGAGTGCCGGCCGGAACATGTATTCAAGCGCGCCGGCAAACAGGATGACGAGACCCTGGATCACCACGATCATGTCGCGCGTGATGTTCGGCATATCGAAGGACAGCGCATCGCCGCCCTGATAGAGAATACCGAACAGGATCGCAGCCAGGATGATGCCGAGCGGATGGTTGCGTCCCATCAGCGACACGGCGATGCCGACGAAGCCCGCGCCGAGCACGAACTCCACCTGCAGGCGCGCCGACGCGCCCATGACGGGATTGAGCGCCATCATGCCGGCAAGGCCACCCGAAATCAGCATGGCGATGATGACCGTGCGGGCATAGGGAATGCCGGCATAAACCGCGGCCGTCGGGCTCAAGCCCAGCGTGCGCATCTCATAGCCGAGCTTGGTGCGCCAGACGAGCACCCAGACGAGGAAGCACATGACCAGCGCGATCAGGAAGGACACGTTGAGCGGAGCGGCACCGATGGTCGAGCCGAAAACGCCCATCAGCCAATCGAGCTTGGGCAGCTGACCGCCCGCCAGGAAGGTGCGGGTTTCAGGCGCCATCTTGCCCGGCACGATCAGCACATGCACCAGCAGGAAGTTCATCATCGCCGATGCGATGAAATTGAACATGATCGTCGTGATGACGACGTGGCTGCCGCGCTTGGCCTGCAGCCAGGCCGGGATGAGGGCCCAGAGCGCGCCGAAGATCGCCGCACCGATGACCGCGAACGGCATGGTCACATACCAGGGCACGTATTTATCGAGCGCCAGCGCCACGAGGGCACAACCGAGACCGCCGACATAGGCCTGGCCTTCCGAGCCGATGTTGAACAGGCCGGCATGGATGGCAACGGCAACCGAAAGGCCGGTGAAGATGAAACTCGTGGCGTAATAGAGGGTGAAGCCGATGCCTTCGCCACTGCCGAGAGCACCCTGCAGGAGCAGGACGAGCGCATCGAGCGGGCTCTCGCCGATGAACCAGACCACAAGGCCCGATATCAGGAAGGCAACGACCAGGTTGAGAACTGGGATCAAGCCATAGTTGATCCAATTGGGGAGCGGAACGGAAGCCGTGCTCATATACGCCTCACGCGGCAATGCCGGCCATCATCAGGCCGAGCGTTTGTTCACCGGCTTCAGCCGACTTCTCACCGACGATATGGCCGGCGAACATGACGAGGATACGGTCCGAAAGCGCACGGATCTCATCCAGCTCCACCGAAACCAGCAGGATCGCCTTGCCGGCATCGCGCATTTCGATGATGCGGCGATGGATGAATTCGATGGCGCCGATATCGACGCCGCGCGTCGGCTGGCCGATCAGCAGAGCCTTCGGATCGCGCTCGATCTCGCGGGCGACGACGATCTTCTGCTGGTTGCCGCCGGAGAAATTGGCGGTCTTCAGCCGCGCATTCGGTGGACGAATATCGTATTTCTCGATCTTCTCGATGGCATCCTTGTGCATGGCATCGAGGTCGAGCATGCCGCCGCGCCCATATTTGACGTCGCGGTGATAGCCGAGCATGGAATTCTCATATTCCTCGAACTTGAGGACGAGGCCCATGTGATGACGATCCTCGGGAATATGGGCAAGGCCGAGGTCGCGAAGGGCAGCCGGATCGGCCGTGCCGATCGGCTTGCCATGGAGGTAGATCTCGCCCGAGGCAGGCTTGCGGATGCCGGCGATCGCCTCCAGCAATTCCGACTGGCCGTTGCCGGCGACGCCGGCAATGCCGACGATCTCGCCGGCGCGAACGTCGAAGGAGACGTTGTCGACCATGGTAACGCCGCGGCCGTCCTTGACGGTGAGGTTGCGCACCGACAGCAGCACTTCGCCGGGATTGGGCGCCCCCTTTTCGACGCGCAGCAGCACGCGGCGGCCGACCATCAATTCGGCCAGTTCCTCGACGGTGGTTTCCGCCGTCTTGCGGGTGGCGACCATCTCGCCGCGGCGCATGACGGACACCGTATCGGTGATCGCCATGATTTCGCGCAGCTTATGGGTGATAAGGATGATCGTCTTGCCCTGGTCGCGCAGCACGCGAAGAATGCGGAACAGATTGTCGGCCTCGGCCGGCGTCAGAACGCCGGTGGGCTCATCGAGGATGAGGATCTCGGCGCCGCGATACATCGCCTTCAGGATCTCGACGCGCTGCTGCTGGCCGACGGGCAGCTCTTCGATCAGCGCATCCGGATCGACCTCCAGGCCATAGTCTTTCTCCAGACGGTCGAGCTCGGCGCGGGTGGCGGCGACGCCCTTGGCGAGCAGCGCTCCGCCTTCGGCGCCCAGCATGACGTTTTCGAGGACGGTGAAATTATCGACCAGCATGAAGTGCTGGTGCACCATGCCGATACCGGCCGATATCGCCGTCTGGCTGTCGCGGATCGAGATCGGCGTGCCGTTGACGCGGATCTCGCCGGCGTCGGCGTGATAAAAACCATAGATGATCGACATCAGCGTCGATTTCCCTGCTCCGTTTTCGCCGATGATCCCATGGATCGAGCCTTTGGCGACGGTCAGGTTGATATCTTTGTTGGCGTGAACGGCACCGAACTTTTTGTCGATGCCCACGAGTTCGATGGCAGGTGATTGGCTCACTATAGGGGGCTCCAGAAACCGGATTCCGGATAAGAAAAGGGCGTATGACGGTTTGCTACGTCATACGCCCTTGTTTCATATCAGCTCTTCGGGCAGGCGTTGTCGGTCGTGTAGTCGTGGACCTTGATGGTACCACCGACGATACCGGCACGAGCCTTATCGATGGCAGCCTGCATTTCCGGAGTGACGAGCGGCTTGTTGTTGTCGTCGAGGGCAACGGTGACGCCCTCTTCCTTCAGGCCGAGCTCCTGCGTGCCGGGCGTGAACTTGCCGTTCTTGGCGTCGCTGAAGGCATTGTAGACCGCGAGGTCGACGCGCTTGACGACGGAGGTCAGAACGGAACCCGGATGCAGGTAGTTCTGGTTGCTGTCGACGCCGATCGACAGCTTCTTGTTGTCGGCAGCCGTCTGCAGCACGCCGAGGCCGGTCGCACCGGCAGCAGCGTAAACGACGTCAGCGCCTTGGTCGATCTGGTTCTTGGTGAGCTCGCCGCCGCGAACCGGGTCGTTCCAGGCCGCGCCCGTGGTGCCGGTCATGTTCTGGAAGACTTCGATCTTTGCGTTGGTGGCGCGCGCGCCCAGTTCATAGCCGCATTCGAACTTGCGGATCAGCGGGATATCCATGCCGCCGACGAAACCGACCTTGCCGGTCTTCGAAGCCATGGCGGCCATGACGCCAGCGAGATAGGAGCCCTCATTTTCCTTGAACTTGACCGAGCGGACGTTCGGCAGGTCGAGGCTGTCGTCGATCAGGACGAATTGGGTCTTCGGATATTCGGCGGCGACCTTCTGGAGCGCGGAGGTCCAGGCGAAGGAGACAGCGATGACCGGGTTGAAGCCCTTGCTGGCAAAGTTGCGCAGCGCCTGTTCGCCCTGGGTGTCGCCCGTCGGCTCGAAGTCGCGATAAGCGATACTGGTTTCCTTCTTGAACTTTTCGGCGCCGTTATAGGCGGCCTCGTTGAAGGACTTGTCGAACTTGCCGCCGGTTCCATAGACGATTGCCGGCTTGATATCGGCCGCAAGCGCCGTTGCCGACATGGCGGCCAGGGCGAAAAGCGTCAAAAGGGATTTTTTCATGAGTTGCAGCCCTATTGTTTCTATCTTGTTGGGTCCTCCCGCAAGCCCGTTGACCGGGCATGTCTGCGGAACTGCCGGCCTCCCCCGAGGCCAAGCTGGCGCGCATCCTTGCATGGCTGCACGAAAAATTCACGAGAAATTTTTCAGTTGGTAAAGATTTGTGGGAATTGCTGAAAACCCATTCTGGCGAGCTGTTTTTTAAACAATTTCGGCCTGAAACTGCAATTTTATTGGTCAGAAGAACAGCTGATCGGCGCTGCGCAATCGCGAGCTCTACCATTCGTGACGACGCTATGGGCCGGCTGCCAAACACCCTCCGACAATGTCGAATTCCCTGAATGGCACAGGCCCAAGATCGCCCTGCGATCCCCTCATGCGCTGAAGCGTCCGGCTGCCGGCCGGCGCTTGTAGGCGACCATCCACAGCAGCAGCGAGAGAACCAGGAAGACGGCGAAAGCGGGCTGAAACAGCAGCCACTGCATCGCCATGTCGTAGAAGCGGGGATGGACGTAATAGGCGATTACCGAGCGGACCCTTGCCAGCGACGAAGGGCTGACGTCGTTCCACGCATCGCCCATCGGGGTCAGCACCACGGCAGAAGCGGCAACGGATTGAATGGAATCGATGGTGCCGGCGATGACCGCCACCACCAGTGCGACAAGGCTGGCAAAACGCAATAGGAAACGCATGAACCCCTCCGGATACTCAACTCCGCCCAGCCTTTTCGGGCCAGCCGGTCTTACGCCGCCTCATCTTCTCTTTAGATAATTTGCGCGCGGAATAAGCGCAATGGGGACGAGACGCAGAGTTTTTTGTCCAGAAGTCAAAAAACTGTCAGATTCGGGTTGATCCTAGAAAATTCATCGGTATATATCGCGCCGTTCCCACAATAGCTCCTTTATCGGATGCGAAAGTGCAGATGGACAGGTGGCCGAGTGGTTTAAGGCGCACGCCTGGAACGCGTGTGTGCGTGAAAGCGTACCGTGGGTTCGAATCCCACCTTGTCCGCCATTCACCGCGATTTCCCTTTATAGCGCGATATTGCCGCCGAACACCGCATCACCAAGCGGCGCTGAAAACCGATGATTCTACCGCTGCGACCTGACATGACTTGAAGATCAGCAACGGTCGTAAGCGACCTCATCGCGGACGTTGGCACCGCTTAGCTCACCGACTACAAGCAGACTCACAATATAAGGACGGTGACGATGGCAGAAGTGCTGGACGAGGGACCGTTCTTTCATGGCACAATCGCGGATTTGCGCGTGGGTGATTTCCTCACCGCAGGATACCGGTCGAACTATCGTCCTGAAGTGGTGATGAACCACATCTACTTCACTGCCATTATGGACGGTGCCGGGCTTGCCGCTGAAATCGCGGCTGAACTCACCGAAGGCGGCGCAGTCCCGCGTGTTTATGTGGTAGAGCCGACCGGGACATTCGAGAACGACCCAAACGTGACCGACAAGAAATTTCCCGGCAATCCCACTCGGTCGTATCGCAGCAGCGCGCCGCTCAAGGTCATTGGCGAAATCACGCATTGGACCAGATTGACGCCCGAAGCACTACAGGTGTGGAGAGAACGACTGACGGCACTGCGCTCAGACGAACGAGGCGAAATCATCAACTAATGCGAGGCGACACGCATCTCGTGCTCATGACGCGATCGAATCGCCAAAAGGAGACGATCAGCTTTCCTCCCCATTGTAGCCATTCGCTCTTGCCTTAATTTTGTGGGGCTATGGCGTAGACGTAGCTCTCCATTTCGTCGGCTTTGGCCCGCTATATCGGCCTTTGTCCATACTGAAGAGATAGGTAACAGAACGTACCTAGGACATGGGTGACAACCTTGTGCCGAACGGTTGTCGATGGTTTTGCAAGGTCCTTTGTTCGAGATCGATCACTACTTGCGGTTCATCTGCTGAGCCGCGGATGACGACGACTAGGCCGGGCTGCTAGTGAATGGCCTGCGATAGGTCAACGCCCGGGAATGGCTGGAAAGTGGTCGTCGATCGCGCTGGCCGCCCTGCGTTCAGGCATAGGCAGCCGGCATGTCGGACGGGGACGGCGCAACTCGATGAACGATCATTCCGTTCGCAATAAATCGTCTTAAGCGCGCGTCATCCCCGCCAAGATCAGCCCGCCACCTTCGGCACCGGCGTGTTGAGCAACTGCTGTTCCCACAGATATGCGATGCCGCTGCCGGCGACATGGTGCTTGAGCACGTCCGTCAGCTCGGCGGCATGCTCGGTGCGGGCCCAGTCACGCTGCCATTCGGAAGCCAGCGCCAGCCAGGTCATCATATTCGCGCCGGCTGCGATCATCCGCTGGATGGCGACCTCATGGGCCTCGACCGAAGTCCCTCCCGAAGCGTCGGTGATAACAGTCACGTCCCAGCCTTCGCCGAGAGCCTGGATCGTCGGCATCGCGACGCATACCTCGGTCCAAAGGCCGGCGATGATCAGCTGCTTGCGGCCCGTCGCCTTGACCGCGTCCACGACCTTCCGATCCTCCCAGGTGTTGATGAACGTCCGGTCGATCACCTCTTGTCCAGGAAACACATCGGTGATCTGGGGAAAGAGCAGCCCGCCCCGGTCGGCAATCACGCTGGTCAGGATGGTGGGGACGCCGAAGGCCTTGGCCACCTTCGCCAGCGCCGTCGTATTGTTCACCACCATGTGTGGATCGTGGCTGTTCAGGTTCGCAAGCTGGTAAGGCTGGTGATCGATGAGAACAAGTACCGAGTCTTCAGGACGAAGAAGCGAAGCAAGGCCGTTACGAAAGGTCATTATCACATCCTTTGCTGCCGCATATGAGCGGCATTGGTTTTGCGGGAGACATGCGCCAGGGGCGACGTTGCCTGGAACGAGTATTGCCGTTCCTGTTCGAGATGCGGTAGCACCCTTCTAAGGCAAGCTGTGTCGCGGAAAGGGGAACGCCAAATGGACATCGAAGAGCTGCGGACATTTGTGGAAGTGGCCGATGCCGGGGGAGTTTCGCCTGCCGCGCTGCGGCTCGGCGTCTCCAAGTCAATCGTCAGCCGGCGGCTCGCCCGGCTTGAGGCGGAACTTGGTGTCCAGCTTCTTGCCCGGACCACCCGGGGCGCTGCCCTCACGGAAGCCGGGGCCACTTTCCGGGATTATGCAGCCAGAGTCTGCGCCGAGATCGACATGGCCAGGGAAACAATCCTACCTGCCGGCGAGCTTCGCGGCCGCTTGCGCGTCGCCGTGCCGCTTTCTTTCGGCCCAACTCACTTCGCTCCCATCCTTGCGGAAATGGCGCGGCGCCACCCCCAGCTCCAAATCCACACGTGCTACAGCGATCGCTTCGTCGATCTCATCACGGAGGGGTATGATTGTGCGATACGGGTTGGCTATCTTCAGGACTCCAACTTGATCGCAAGACGCGTCGGACCAATCCATGGGAAGCTTGTTGCGAGCCCGGACTACATCAAGGCGCATGGGTCACCCGAAACGCCGGAGGAACTCGTCGCGCACGAGGCTCTCATGCAAGGCACCGAAAGCTGGCAGCTCATGGATGGCGACAAGATCATCACGGTTCGTCCGCAGGGACGCTTCAAGGCAGACAATGGCATAGCTTTGGTTGCCGCCGCGACTGCGGGATTAGGGATCGCGTACCTGCCCGATTGCCTAACCCATGAACATATAGCTTCCGGTGCGCTCATGCCGGTCATGACGCGTCATCCACCACCTCCGGCCGGTGCATATGTCATCCGCCCGCCAGGTCAGCATCCCGCACGGAAGATACGGGTCCTCACCGAATTGCTGATCGAGTATTGCGAACCGGCTCCGCACCTTGCGGGTGTCGATCGCTAAACGCTGCGCTCAGCGGAGGCCGCAAGCCCGCACAGTCTCGTTTTAAGCTTCAATCGGACGCCATCCGTCTCAGGCAGGACCGCGAGCCTTATTGGGTTCGCCGAACCATTGCGACGCTGCCCGAGCAGCATCTCCGATGTTGAAAGCAGCTCCGCCGGCCCAGGCGACGATGCCATCGGGCCTTATAAGCAGAGCACTCAAGCCCAGCTGATCCTTGGCTTTGCCGGCGACATAGGCGATGCAGCCGCCCCAGCGGCTTGCAAGCGCTGCAAGCGGTGCGCCGGCATCTAAGTCCAGCAGCAGGCCTCTGCCCGTTCTCAGGAGATCGCCGAGCCTCCTGCCGTCGGCCAATTCGAAATCAGGAGCGCTGCGGCCGACGAGCGGGTTGATGTCGCCAAGATCATAGCGGAGGGAAACGCCCCAGACGCGCTCGGCGAAATAGGTCGCGCCATCACGCGTATCGATCAGATCGCGGATGATCGCTTCGAGCGCACGTGAGCTCGGGCTTGGCCGCATAAGCCCGACCTGCGCGCGCGACCAGTCGAGGACCTGCGCCCCGACCGGGTGGCGTTCGAGCGAATAGCTGTCGAGCAGGCCATCCGGCGCTTCGCCTCGGATGGTCGCGGCAAGCTTCCATCCAAGGTTCATCGCATCGCCGAGCCCGAGGTTGAGGCCTTGGCCGCCCAAGGGGGAATGGATGTGCGCCGCGTCGCCGGCCAGCAGGACGCGCCCTTTGCGGTAGGTGGTCGCCTGGTAGGCCCGATCCGTCCAGGTGGTGGCAAGCTTCAGCGCCGTCACGGTGACGTCGGTGCCGGAGATGCGGCGCAGCACGGCCTGCACATGGTCAAGCGTAATCGGCTGGGTGCGGTTGAAAGCACCTCCGTCGAAGTCGGCCATCGTGATGGTCCCGGGCGGCGCATAGGTGTACATGCCCGTCGCCGTGTAATGGCGGCCGGGACGGAGCTTGTCCGGGTCCGCCATCTCGATTTCGGCGGAATAGCCGGTGAATTCGGGATCGGTGCCGACGTACCCGAAGCCGCCAACCTTGCGAACAGTGCTGCGGCCGCCATCGCAGCCGACGAGCCAGGATCCGCGAAAAGTTTCATCCCCCGCGCGGACAACGATGCCCTCCTCCGACTCCTCGAAGTCCTCGACGGCCAGGCCGCGCCTGATCTCGACGCCCATGGCGCCTGCTCGCGTCGCTAGGACGGCTTCGAGAGCCTCCATCTCGACCATCATGCTGGTGCCGGCCGGACTTGGCAGACGATAGGGCCACTTCGAAGCGTCGATATTATCGTAAAAGAACTGGATGCCGGCGAAATGACCGCCCGGCCGGCGCGGCTGCCGCATCCAGTGCGCTGCGGATGAAGCGCCGCCACCGCCCGATCCATCCTTGGCGGGTTGCGGTGCCGCGATTTCGTTCAGCAGGCCGCGACGATAAAATGCGTCGATGGTGGGCGCCGAAAGGCCGCGCATGCCGAACGGAAGGCGCTTCAAGGGCGAGCGCGGGTCTTCGGCTTGCTCCAGTACCAGAACCGAGAGATTTGCGAGGCGCAGCTCACAGGCCAGAAACAAGCCGACAGGTCCGCCTCCGGCGATCAGGACATCATATTTCAAGGCAGAATTCCTCAAGCGAGAGCGCTTCCAGGGTGCTCGGCATTCTTGGCTTCGAGCGAACGATCGTCGATCACGAGAACCATCCGTCCAGCCTGTGTAGTTTTCACCGATATCGTCATCATGGTACGATTTTTACACTCGGTATAAATTTACTTATGGTATAAATATCTTCATGTCAAACCGAATCAAACTCCGAGAACGCAAGAAGGAGGCGACGCGTCAGGCGATCTCCGACATTGCAACGCGCCTGTTCGTCGAACACGGCTTCGACAAAGTTTCCGTCGCCGATATCGCCCACGAGGCTGACGTCGCCAGGAAAACGGTATTCAACTACTTCCGCCGCAAGGAGGACCTGGTCTTCGATCGCGAGGACGAGGTGCGGGATCTGGTGCGCAAAGCGCTTGCCGATCGTGGCCGCCAGTCGCCAGTCGGTGCTTTCCAGGCGCTGATGCGCATGCTGGTGGAAACGCAACATCCGCTGTTCAGGATCACCGAGCGGCCCATCCAGTTCTGGCGCATGGTGGCGGATAGCCCGACGCTGACGGCGCATGCGCGCACGCTGCAGGTGACGCTCGCCGATAATCTCTCGGGGATGCTGTCCGAGACGGTGGGGCGACCGCACTCCGATCCCGACGCGCGTCTGGCGGGAGCCATGCTGATGGCGACACTGGTGGTCGCCTACAGCGAGGCGCTTCGCGTTCTTCGTGAGAACGGAAAGCCTGAGACAGCTTTGTTGAGCATCATGGAGCGCGGCTTTACCGGCGTCGAGGCGACACTTGCGGGGACGCCCTACATCTGACGATGAAAGAATTTCTCGGCCACAGCCTGCAAAGGATCAAGGCTCGGCAGACAGGATCGGCCGAGCCTTGGGATATCTGCAAATCAGATGCTGGGCGCCGGCATCACGCGGCGGAAACCCGCAGCTCGGCAAGATCCGCGAGCAGCGTCGGCCCGGTCGGTTCCCAGCCAAGCTTTTGCCGCGTCTTGGCGCTGGAGGCCGGCATGTCGTGCGTGGTGAACAGGGAGAGCCAGCCGAAATAATCCTGTGCCTCCTCCTTGCCGATCGACTTGACCGGCAGGTTCAGGCGCCGGCCGATCGTTTCGGCAATATCGCGTATCGGCACGCCTTCCTCGGCGACCGCGTGATATCTGGCATTCGGCTCGGCGCGTTCGACGACGAGGCGATAAAGGCGGGCGACGTCGGAGAAATGCGCGGCCGGCCAGCGATTGAGCCCCTCTCCGATATAGGCGCAGGCGCCCCTTTGCCTGAAGATCTCGATCAGGGGCGTAATGAGCCCCTGGCTGACCGGATCATGCACCTGCGGCAGCCGCACGATCGAGACATTGACGCCGATCTCGCTGGCGAGAATCCCCGCCTCTTCGGAAGCTGCGCGCGGATGCACGTTGGCGCCCATGATTGCATTGTCTTCCCTGGCAGGTTCGCCCGGCACCGTATTGGCAATCGGCGTGCCTGATGTGATGACCAGCGGCCGGGCCGAGCCGGCAAGCGCCGAGGCCAGCGTTGCGATGACGCGGCGGTCGTCCTCGCAATTTTCGGCAAATCTCGAAAAGTCGTGGTTGAAGGCAAGATGGATGACGCCGTCCGATTGCGAGGCGCCGCTTTTCAGGATTTCCGGATCTTCGATCGTGCCGTGAAGAACCTCGGCACCGGCGGCGGCCAGCGCGACAGCCTTCTCCTTCGAGCGGGAAAGGCCGAGCACCTGATGACCCGCGGCAATCAACTCCCTCACGACATTCGAGCCGATGTTTCCGGTCGCGCCGGTGACAAAAACACGCATAGGCATAGTCTCCTTATTTCGTCGGAGACAAATCTGTGCCTATCGGTTATTCTGGTAAAGTAGTGATCTTATCATGGTAAAAGCACTAACAGGATGACCGACCTCATCGAAACGGAAAATCTCCTCGGGACCTATCTGAGGGACCGGCGCGCCAAGCTTGATCCAACCGCCTTAGGCTTTGCTGGGGAAAGGCGGCGTACGCCTGGGCTTAGGCGCGAGGAAGTGGCGCAGCGCGCCAATATCAGCCCGACATGGTACACATGGCTGGAGCAGGGGCGCGGCGGCGCACCTTCCGCCGACGTGCTCGACCGCATCGCCCGCGCGCTGATGCTGACGGAGGTGGAGCGCGAGCACCTGTTTCTGCTCGGCCTCGGCCGTCCGCCGGAAGCGCGTTATCGGAGAAATGACGGCGTGACGCCGCGACTGCAGCGTGTGCTGGACGCCCTCGACCCCTGCCCCGCCCTCATTAGAACCGCCACCTGGGACGTGATCGCCTGGAACAAGGCGGCGACCATCATGCTGATAGATTACGGATCGCTGCCGGCGGAAGAGCGCAATATCCTGCGCTACATCTTCCTCGATCCGCGCGCCCGTGCCGTGCAATATGACTGGGAAAGTGTGGCCCGCTTTGCCCTGGGCGCATTCCGCGTCGACGCGGCCCGTGCAGGTGCTGCGGCGGAGATCGAGCCTTTCGTTGCGGAACTCTGCCGCATCAGCCCGGAATTCAGGGCGATGTGGCGTGATAACGACGTTCCCGGCACCCATACCGAAGCCGTCAAGCATATACGCCATCCGGTTCTCGGCCCGCTCGCATTCGAATATTCGGCCTTCTCGGTCGATGGCCGCACGGATCTCAGCATGGTCGTCTACAATCCGGCAACACCCGATGACCTCGAACGGATCAGATCCCTGCTGTCCAAACTTTAGGGTGGAGATGTGCGACGCAGGGATGCGCATGCTTGTCGTTCCATGGGTGCTCGAAGCCATCCCGCTTGGCTGCCTTTCACGGCGCAATCAATTGCGCCTTCAATCGTAATAGGCCGGGGCCTGTCTAAACCCAGGCCACACTTCTGGATCATGCCCCGTGACCACCATCGCATCAGTCTGCTCGGCAAGCGCACGCAGCTTACCAACTGATCTCACCGTGTCGATGGCAGACGCCATGAAGCCGGGGAGCGCCTTTTCGTTCCAGTGATCGAGCGTATAGGCGGCATCGATCGTCAATAACATCGCACCCGACTTCGGCAGTTGCACGAGGAAGGACTGATGGCCTACGCTGTGGCCCGGCGTGAAGATCATCCGCAGCACGCCGTCGCCATACAGATCATAACCATCGGTGGCAACGCCCTCCAAGAAGTGCCATTTCAATCCGGGGCGGTCGAAATCGCGGCGGACATAGGCGCCGGCGGCAAACCAGTCCGGCGCGAAGGCATATTCATATTCGCGGCGCTGAATGATGTGGGTCGCGTTCTGGAAGCGGCCGACGGCGCCGCTATGGTCGGAATGTAGATGAGACAACGTAACGAAGCGGATTTCTTCACAGGATATGCCGAGCTTAGCCAATTGCGCGACGCATCCCTGCCCCTCTGTCATCACGGGCTGATAGCTATCGACGACATCGCCCCAATAGCCGCGCGGATCGGCAATGCCCTCGGCGGCCAATCCGCCATCGATAATGGTATTACCCTTCGGATGGGTGAGCAGAAACCAGGGAACCGGGATTTCATATTCCTCACCGTTTCCCTGGTTCATTCTGATGTCGTGGGCCTTGCATCGCTGCGTGCCCGATTGAAACATGTAAAGCCTGATATCGTTCATGAGCCTGACCTGTGATTTGTGATTGAGTGCCGTTTTCGGCGATAGAAGGCTCTGCCACCAGGCGGTATGATCCACTTTTATTTATCGGCTGAGCCGATATATTGACACGCATGGATCTATTGGTGGCGATGCGCGTCTATGTGAGAGTCGTGGAAAGGGGCAGTATGTCGGCCGCCGCCCGCGATCTCAGCATGGGCCAGCCTGCCGTCAGCGAGCGGATTGATCGGCTGGAGCAATATCTCGGCACGCGGCTGCTGCTTAGGAACACTCGCAAGCTTTCCGTCACCGATGTCGGCGCCGCCTTCTACGAGCGCAGCAGGCAGGTGCTTGAAAGTGCCGACGATGCCCTGACAGTCGCAAACGGCGATCAGCCGCTACGCGGCACGCTGAGGATCGCGGCGCCGCATGGCGTCGGCGAGGTCCTGCTGCCGTCGATCCTGCTGCAGATGCGCAAGCGCCATCCGCTGCTCAAGATCGAGCTGATCCTCAACGACAGGATCGTCGATCCCGTGACGGAAGGCGTCGATATCTCACTGCGCCTTGGCGATCTCGGCGAGGGCAGCTTCATCGCCCGTAAGCTCGGCCATGTCGGCCGCGTACTGGTGGCGTCACCAGCCTATCTCGATGAGCGTGGAACGCCGATAAAGCCCGATGAGCTTGCCGACCACCCCTTCCTGCGGGTCTCCGGCCTCTTCAACAGCGGGCGGCTTCCGTTGGTCGGCCCGGACAAGCGGACCGACCTTGCCACTGTCGACATCGCCTTCAGCACCAGTCATTGGCGGCCGCTATACCGCCTGTTGCTCGATGGCGCCGGCATCGGCGTCCTGCAAGAGCCGGTCTGCGCCGAAGATCTGGCCAGCGGCAGGCTGATCCGCCTACTGCCCGAATTCACCGTGCCGGGATTCGATCTGCATGCGCTCTATCCGGCAGCAAGGCCGGTTCCGCCCCGGATTCGGGCGGTGCTCTCGCTGCTGGAAGAGCAGCTGGGCACGGCTTCCGCGTCGGAACGCTAGCTATTTTTGCGACCGACGCTTTGCGTCGCCACCTCAGGCGTTGCCCGCAAGGTCAGCGCCCAGAAGAGCAGCGTTGCGAGGCTTATGGCCGCACCCGATATGCAGACGCCCATCCAGCCCGCATGGGCATAGATGACGGTTGAGGTCGACGATCCCACGGCGCTGCCGATGGAGTAGAAGACCATGTAGGCGGCGGTGAGCCTGTTCTGCGCGTCCGGCCTGATACGATAGATCATGCCCTGATTGGTGACGTGCGCCGCCTGCAGGCCGAAATCGATGACGAGGACACCGAGGATGAGCCAAAGGATCGAATAGTCCAGCAATGAGATCGGCAGCCAGGCAAGGAGCATTAGGGCAAGCGCAATCCCCGTAGTGCGCTGACCGTGGCCGCGGTCGGCCCAGCGACCTGCCCTGATGGCGCCGAGAGCACCCGCCGCGCCGGCAAGGCCGAACAGGCCGACCTCGGTATGGGACAGAGAGTAAGGTGGCGCGGTCAGCGGCAGTACGAGCGGTGCGAGCAGCGTGGTGATATTGGCGAAGATCAGCATGGCGATGACGGCGCGGATGCGAAGGACCGGTTCTTCGACGAGCAGCGTCCCGAGCGATCGGATGAGAGCGAAATAGGAAAGGCCGCCCTTCAGCTTTTCCTGCCGAGGCAGCGCCCGCCAAAGGAGGAGCGCAATCACCAGCGTCAATACGGCGGAGACGATGTAGACGGTCCTCCAGCCGGAGAGATCGGTCAGCGTTCCCGCGACGCTACGCGCCAGAAGAATGCCGAGCACGATGCCGCTCGTGACCATGCCGACGATATGGCCGCGCTCGGCTGGATGCGCAAGGCTCGCCGCATAGGCAACCAGCGCTTGCGTCACCACGGCCAGAAAGCCGACGGCGGCCATGGAGGCGAGCAGCATTGCCGCGCTGGAAGAAAGGCCGACACAGACGAGTGCCGCAACGCTTAAGAGCGACTGCACGATGACGAGCTTGCGCCGATCGACCACATCGCCGAGCGGCACCAGCAGGATCAGGCCGAGGCCATAGCCCAGCTGCGTCGCGCCGACGATCAGGCCGGTAACCGTGCGCGACAGCTTGAGATCATCGGCCATGACATCGAGAAGCGGATGAGCGAAATAGGCGTTCGACACGGCAAGGCCGCTTGCGACGGCAAACAGAAAAATCGTCGCGCGCGTCAGCGGGGAAGTGGTTTCTCGGGAGAAGCCGACGCTGTCACGCGAGCCTTCTCGCAGGGAATGAAGGCGCACAACATCCCTCGCGCTGCCGGCCGGCGGCGCGTCCTGATCGATCGTCATTGCAAAGCTCCCGATTCTTCGGTTTAATAATAAAACTATAAATCGAGTAACATTATTGGTTTAATCATGCAACTATTCTTGCAGACAAAAGATCGGGAAGGCTGAGCGGATGGTCGCGCGGAAAAGCCTGAAAGGCGATTATTGCCCGAGCGCGCGCTCGCTCGATGTCATCGGCGACTGGTGGTCGCTCCTGATCGTGCGCGACGCCTTTGACGGGCTGACGCGCTTCGGCGAATTTCAGAAAAGCCTCGGCATCGCCAAGAATATTCTCACCGACCGTCTGCGGACGCTGGTCGCAAGCGGCATCCTGGAACTGGCTCCGACAAGCGAGGGCGGCACACGCATGGAATATCGCCTGACGGCGATGGGAAAGGATCTTTTTCCGGTCATGGTGGCGCTGCGGCAATTCGGCGAGCGTCACCTCTTCGCACCGGCGGAGGACCATTCGCTGCTGGTGGATCGAGCAAGCGGACAGCCGGTGCAGCTCGACATCCGGGCACAGGACGGCAGGTCCATCGGCCCGGACGAGACGATTATCGTGAAGGTGCCGGAGGAGAAATAGGGCGTTCGCCAGCGAATGTCGGAGAACGAAGGTAATATAGGATCGCCTCAGAAAGAGGCTTTGACGATCATCTCGGCGCCAAGCACGAGGAGACAGATCAGAAACCAGCGGCGGAACGTGGCCGGGCTGACGCGATTGCGGATGACCTGGCCGGACCACATGCCAATGAGAGCCGGGACGATTGCAAGGGCTGATAGCGCAAGATTATCGAGGTGGAAGGCGCCATGCCAGGCGAGTGCGGCAGCCAGCGCAACCGTCGAAACGGTGAAGGAGAGGCCGAGTGCCTGCACCAGCTCCTCCTTCTCCAGTCCGAGCGCCTGCAGATAGGGCACCGCCGGCACGACGAAGACGCCGGTCGCGCCGGTCAGCAGACCGGTAATCAAGCCGATGATCGGCGACAGTATTGGTTCGAGCTTCGGCGGTACGCGAAGCTGGCGGGCGAGAAGCGCGTGAGCGGCATAGACCATGAGTGCGGCTCCTAATGCCACCGTGGTCATGCGCGTATCGCCAGTAGTCAGAAGATATGAGCCGGCGAAGGTTCCGGCGATCACAGCCAGTGCCAAGAGAAAAAGGCGACGAGCAAGCACTCCGAAGCTCGGGCCAGAAGCTGCCAGACATTGGTCACGAAGGACGGGACGATCAGCAGGCTGGCCGCCGCGAGCGGCGAGATCAGCGCACCTAACACGCCCATCGCCACGGTCGGCAGGCCCATGCCGGTGACGCCCTTGACAATGCCGGCCATGAAAAAGGTCGCAAAGATCGCCGCGACGAGCCATATCGAATGATCCATCATCCGCTTTCACTAACAGACGCGAGGCCGGGCACAATGCGGATGATGCGAAGGCAGACTTCGGCTATGCCGAAGGCTGGAGATGCGGTATTCTCCGCTCCATGCGCTTCGACCTGACCGACCTTCGCCTCTTCCTTGCCGTCGTCGATGCCGGCAGCATCACCCATGGGGCTGCTGATGTTGGGCTTTCGCTGCCGGCCGCAAGCGAACGGCTGCGCGACATGGAGGCGAATGGCGGCGTGCAGCTTCTGGAGCGTGGGCGACGCGGCATCCGCCCGACGCCGGCAGGCGAGGCGCTGGCGCATCATGCCCGGCTGATTCAGCGGCAGCTGGCGCAGATGCGCGGCGAGCTCGGCGAACATGCGAGCGGCCTCAGGGCGACGATCCGGCTTCTCGCCAACACCGCGGCGATTGCCGAATATTTGCCGCCGCGCCTTGCCGAATGGATGGCAAAACACCCTCGGACGGATATCGACCTCAAGGAGCGCCAGAGCATAGAGATCGCACGCGCCGTTTCGGCCGGATTGGCCGAGATCGGCATTCTCTCCAGCGCCGTCAACACCTCGGGCCTGATATTGCAGCCCTTCGCGATCGACCGGCTGGTGGTGGTGATGTCTCGCGAACATGCGCTGGTGGCGGTAAAGCAGATCGCTTTTGCGGAAATCCTGCACGAGCATTTCATCGGGCTCGCGGGCGGAGCGCTGCAGGATCATATCGACGCCCAAGCCGCCCGGCTCGGCACCCGATTGAAAATGCGCGTGCGGATGCGGACGTTCGAGAGCATCTGCGACATGGCGGGCCAGGGCATCGGTCTCGGCATCGTGCCCGAAACGGCGGCGCGCCGCTGCAGCCGATCCGCAAAAATCACCGCTGTGCGCCTTACGGACGGCTGGGCCACCCGCCGGCTTTCGGTTTGCGTCCGCTCGGCCGAAGACCTGCCGGCACCGGCTCGCGATCTTTTCGAGCATCTGGCAACGACATGACGACTGCCCTGTTGGAAAACCGGAGGGGGATCGATTAGTCTCGCCACATGGCTGTCGGCAGGAGACGGCGCAATGGGAGGTGGATATGGAATTTCACGACGACGAGCTTCATCGCTTCGAAGCCGAGGGGGTCGCACCCCTGCCGCCCACCGAGACGGGGGGCCATATCGATCATGATGGCATCAGTATTTGGTATGCCTCCTATGGCAGCGGCGCTCCGGTGATCCTCCTGCATGGCGGGCTCGGAAACAGCGGCAATTGGGGCTATCAGGTGCCGGCGCTGATCGACGCTGGTCATCAGGTTATCGTCGTCGACAGCCGGGGTCATGGCCGCAGCACGCGTGACGAGCGGCCGTATAGCTATGAACTGATGGCATCCGATGTTCTGGCGGTCACGGACAGGCTGAAGATCGAAAAGGCGGCCATTGCCGGGTGGAGCGACGGTGCCTGCATCGGCATGGTGCTTGGGAAAACCCATCCGGAGCGCGTGTCCGGCGTCTTCTTCTTTGCCTGCAACATGGACCCGAGCGGCACGAAGGAATTCGTGGCGACGCCGATCATCGAGCGCTGCTTCTCCCGTCATGCGAAGGATTATGCCGCCCTCTCCGCCACGCCTGGCGAGTTCGATGCCTTCGTCGGGGCTGTCGGCCTGATGCAGCGGACGGAGCCGAACTACACCATTGCCGATCTTGCTGAGATCGACGTGCCCGTCGCCATCGTCCAGAGCGAGCATGATGAATTCATCAAGCGGGAACACGCCGATTATCTCGCGCGGCACATTCCCGGTGCAGAGCTGATCCTCCTGCCCGGCGTCAGCCATTTCGCCCCGTTGCAGCGGCCAGCGCAGTTCAATGCCGCCCTGCTCGGCTTTCTTTCCGAACTTCCCACCTGACATCAGATTCAGTTGCGCACGTCCGATTGTTAGAATAAATGATGATCATCATCTTATTCAAACTCCCGAGACCGAATCGCCGCTGACAGGCCCTTCCGCCCCGGGGAGCAATTTCGGCTCCAGGCAGGAGAATTTTATGACAATCGATTTGTTTTCGCCGCTTTCCGTCGGTCCCTATGAACTGGCGCATCGCATCGTCATGGCGCCGCTGACCCGCATGCGGGCGAGCCAGCCAGGCAATGTGCCTTCGGCACTGAATGCCGAATATTATGCCCAACGCGCCAGCGAGGGCGGGCTCATCATTTCCGAGGGTTCGCAGATTTCCCGCACCGGCCAGGGCATGCCGGCAACGCCGGGCATTCATACGCCGGAACAGATCGCCGGCTGGAAAGCCGTGACAGATGCCGTTCACGGCAAGGGCGGCAGGATCTTCCTGCAGCTCTGGCATGTCGGCCGCATCTCCCATTCCTCGCATCAGCCTGATGGCGCTCCGCCGATTGCCCCTTCCGCCATCGCCGCCAAGGGTGAGGCCTTCACGGCAACGTTCGAGCGCGTGCCCTTCGAGACGCCGCAGGCAATCGATATCGATCTCATGCCGCTCCTGATCGACATCTATGCCCAGGCCGCCGCCAATGCCAAGCAGGCGGGTTTCGACGGCGTCGAGATCCACGGCGCCAACGGCTATCTGATCGAGCAATTCCTGCAGGCCCGCACGAACCAGCGCACCGACCAATATGGCGGCTCGATCGAGAACCGCACGCGGCTGCTGCTGGAAGTGGTCGAGGCGGTTTCCGAGGTCTGGGGCTCGGAGCGTGTCGGCGTCCGCCTTTCGCCCTTCGGCATTGCCAATGACAGCGGCGAGGACGATCCGTTGCGTCTCTACGGGCATGTCATTCGCGAGCTGGACAAGCTCAATCTCGCCTATCTGCATCTGATCGAGCCGCGCGCCAGCGGTGCGGGCCAGGCAGAGGTCGACCACAAGAACGTGCCGTCAGCCGCGGAATTGTTCCGGCCGGCGTGGTCGGGCACGCTGATCGCCGCGGGCAATTTCCGACCCGATACCGCCGAAGCCGTGCTCGCCGCCGGCCATGCCGACGCCATCGCTTTCGGCCGTCTCTTCATCGCCAATCCCGATCTGCCGGAGCGTATTCGTCGCGGTGCGCCCCTCAACCCCTATCATCGCCCCACCTTCTATGGCGGTGGCGTCGAGGGCTATACCGACTATCCGAGGCTCGATACGAGGGAGGCCGCCGAATGAGCACGCCAAGCGCCGTCATCGTTGGAGTGGGAGCGGAGCAAGGTCTCGGGGCCGCGCTCTGCCGGCTCCTCGCCAGCAAGGGCTACCATGTCGTCATCGCCGGCCGGACCCCGGCAAAGATCGATCAGGTCGCCGCCACCATCAAGGCATCCGGCGGCAGCGCGGAAGCTATCGAAACCGACGCGACCGATGAAGCCGCGGTGATCCAGCTGTTCGAACACGCCTTCGCGCCGCGTGACGACATCGCGCCGCCTGATCTGGTTGTCTTCAATGCCGGCATCAATCGCCAGATCGCCTTTCGCGCCGCCACTGCAGCGCAATTCGAGGAATTCTGGCGTGTCTGCTGCTTCGGCGGCTTCCTTGTCGGGCGCGAGGCGGCGCGTCATCTGGCGCCGCTCGGCCGTGGCACGGTGATCTTCACCGGCGCTTCCGCCAGCCTGCGCGGCAAGGCCGGCTTTGCGCAATTCGCCGCCGCCAAGGCGGGCCTTCGAATGATCAGCCAAAGCATGGCGCGGGAGTTCGGACCGCTCGGCCTGCATGTCGCCCACACCATCATCGATGGCGGCATAGACGGGGAACGGCTGCGCTCGCGCCGGCCGGATGTGGATACCGATGGCCTGCTGAACATCGATGCCGTTGCCGAGAGCTACTGGCACATTCATCGCCAGCATCCTTCGGCCTGGACCCAGGAGCTCGATCTCAGGCCCTACAAGGAAAGCTTCTGAGACCGGCGCTGGAGCGACACCTATAGTGTTGCCCTAGCAATTCCGCGACAGAGCTTTGGCGATCGCGAGGAACTTCGGGTCTTCGTCGCAGCTGCGACGCCGGACCTCGGCCTCGCCTTCCGTGTCCGATGTCTCGCTCGGAATCGTGAAAGACCACGCTGACGGACGATCCCGGCGACGGCGGAAAAGCCCTGCCACGCGGCTCAGAATACCTTGCCCAGCAATACCGCGCTCGTTCCCAGGTGACGGCGGGTCTACCGCGTTTGGATTGGCGGGATCGCCCCATCGCTCATCATAGAGATCCTTGAAGAGATAGTTGGTCAGCATCGGTTCATCCTTCAATTTTTGAATCGATTCAAATTCGACTCGGATTAATGCCTTGAATCGGTTCAATCGTACGCTTCGAAAAACTATTGTCAAGCAGAATTGAACCGATACAAGTTCGTGCTAATATCCACCTGAAACAGATGGAGGATTTTCATTGGCCAAGGGCACCATCAGGCTCGCGGATGTCGCCAAGGCGGCGGGCGTATCGCAGGGAACCGCCTCCAATGTTTTCAACCGGCCCGAAGTGGTGCGCGAGGAAGTGCGCGAACATGTACTCGAGACGGCCAAACGGCTCGGCTATGCCGGCCCGAGCCTGACGGGGCGGCTGTTGCGGGCCGGAAAAGTCAATGCCATCGGCGTCGCCGCCGTCGAGCCGCTGGCCTATTTCTTCGACGATCCCTGGGCCAGAGCGCTGCTGGCGGCGGTGTCCCAGGTCTGCGATGCCAGCGGCACGGGTCTCGCCCTGGTCTCGGCCAAGGACCGGCAGAAGCTGGACTGGAACATCAAGAGCGCCCTGGTGGACGGCTTCATCCTGCTCTGCGTGGAAGGCGGCGAGAAGCTGGTGCAGTTGACGCGCGAACGGCAACTGCCCTTCGTCGCGCTCGCCTTGAATGACGAGGACGGGTCGATCCCCTCAATCAGCGTCGATAATCTCGGCGGCGCTGCAGTTGCGGCCCGGCATCTGGCGGAATTGGGCCATCGGCGTTTCGGCGTGCTCGCCACCGAACTCTCGGACGATCATGTCGGGCCGGTCAACGTCGCCGGGATCGAGCGGGCGATCTATTCCACCTCGCGCGATCGTGCGCTCGGCTATTGGCAGGCGCTCGAAACGTTCGGAATTGGGCGCGAGGACCTGCCGATCTATGAGACGCTCAACGACAAGCCAAGCGTCGAAGCCGGGCTCGACCATCTGTTTTCCGCGCCGGAACCGCCGACGGCGATCCTTGCCATGTCCGACAATATCGCGCTTCTGGCGATCAACTGGCTGCGCGCAAAGGGCCTTTCGGTGCCGCAGGACATTTCCGTCATCGGCTTCGATGGCGTGCCGGAAGGCGGCATGGTGGAACCCGGCCTGACGACGATGGCCCAGCCATTTGCCGAGATCGCGCGCCGCGCGGTAGAGGCAGTCCTTGCCGACGCTATACCCACCGAGCGCGAGATGATCGACGTCACCCTGGTCGTGCGCGGCAGCACTGCCGCGCCGAAGCGATAGGCTCGCGGCCCCCGCAAAGCCTGAGAAATTCTTGGCGGCGTTAGCCATCCTGGAGCAATTGCATGAGAAATGAGGCCGTTGCTGCGTCCGCCTTCTCCCCTCGGGGAGAAGGTGCCGACAGGCGGATGAGGGGGAATGCCAAGAGCACGAAAATCCCCGCATTCAAACCGGTCACCCCCTCATCCGACCCTTCGGGCCACCTTCTCCCCGAGGGGAGAAGGAACTCGCAGCGCGCCGACGTGCCTCATATAAAATTGCCCTGGTTGGATTCCGGGCCTTAACCCGCCTGTTGCGCGCCCTCTACATTTGCCGCCCGCATCTCGATAAGCTGCCGGGCAGCGGCGACCGCCGCATCCTTGTCGCTTGCCACCTGCACGGTCGGGAAGGCGAACTGGATGCCGTTTTCATCAAAGGACTGCTTGATCAGCGCCAGCGCGCTGCGGCGGATGACGGAGAGTTCGTTCGGCTTGGCGGTGATCGCCAGCCTGATCTCGATCGCGAAATCGCCGAACTGCTCGACGCCCTTCATCTTCAGCGTCTGGATGATGTTCGGCTTCAGGTCCTCATCCTCGAGCAGGCGCTGGCCGATGTCCTTGACGATCCGCTTCAGCTTCACCAGATCGGTATCGTAGGTGACCTTGACGATGATCTTGTCGATCGCCCAGTCACGGTTCATGTTGTTGACCGCGCCGAGCGAGCCGAAGGGGATCGTCGCCAGCGGGCCGCGCTGGTGGCGCAGCTTCACCGAACGCAGGCTGAAGGATTCCACCACGCCCTTGTGGCTGCCGCTTTCGATATATTCGCCAATGCGGAAGGCATCGTCCCAAAGGTAGAAGACGCCGCTGATGACATCCTTGACGATGGTCTGCGCGCCGAAGCCGACCGCAACGCCGACAACGCCGGCACCGGCGATCAAAGGCCCGATCTGAACGCCGAGGCCGGACAGCACCATCATCACGGCGATGATGCCGATGATGACAGCCAGGATATTGCGGAAGATCGGCAGCAGCGTCTGCAGCCTGGCGCGACTGGCCCTCATCTCCTCGGAATCGCTGACGGCGGGCAGGGATTCCATCAGCCTCGCGTCGATATAGGTTTTCGCCAGCTGCCAGACGAGATCGGCGACCAGAAGGATGACGATACCGCCGAGAATGCCGCGCGCGATGCGGCCGATATTCGATTCGCTGCCGCTCATCATCGCATGGGCTTCGACCCCCAGCATCCGGCCGAGCCAAAGAGCCGCGAATGTGATGATCAGCGCACGCACGCCACGATCGAGAAGAACAGTCGCCAATTTTCCGGCACCGAAAATACCTTCGGCCGCATCATGCAATGCCTCGATCGCGCGGGTGGAGACCGAAAGAATGCGCGGCAGCAATATGGCATAGATACCAAACCACAAAAGACCTTCGAAGCCCGCCACCCACAGGCCCCAAAGAGCCGCGAAGTAGATCGTCAGCAGCCAGGAAATTGTCCGCTTTCCTCGCTTTCCCGGCACTGCGGGCCGCGACCACACGGCTTCCACCGCGATCACGAACAGGCCGATGCCAAGCGCGTAGCCGATGAAGTCACGCGCGCCGGTGGAAAAACCGAGCGACGCGACGGCCTGTATGACAGCCCAGCCACAGGCGAAATAGACAACGAACAGGCTGCATCGGCGATACCAGTATGTTGCTATGCGCCGACGTTCCGCAATGCGGGCAGCGCCGCCGTCCTCGTCCAGAACATCATCCGTCCGGCGCATGGAGATCAGCTCCATCAAAAGCTTGCCGATGGAAATGGCCAATCTGATCGACACGAGTGCGATGACGCAGGCGATGGCGAAGTTTTCGATGACCGGCGGCCAGTCGAAAGCGAGGAGCGGAACCAGCGTCACCAGACCATGAATGACGGCGGGCACAACACCGCCCAGGAACTGGAACCGCGCCGCCTGCAACTCGGTCTCGACGCCGGCTGCCCGTTCGGTGCGTTGCATATGCCTTGTATTGATGAAGCGCGCCGCCGCAAGCTCGGCCACGAGCCCGAGGAAGAAGAGGATCACGATCTGGATGGTGATGCGGAGCAGACCGACCGACCTGCCCTCACCTTCGAGCTTTTCCGATGCCGTCATGACTTCGTAGGGCAGCGTCATCGCCGCGCCCGATACCACTTCGAGGTGGCGGCGTGTATGACCAAGCAGACCGGACAAGGCCGACATCTGGCCATTTCCCGAGGCTTCCGGATCGCCGGCGGTGGAGGTCGGGGGAGTCTGATTGTTGAGCTGCGCGGCAAGCCATTGCTTGACGTCGGGCTCGTTCATCAGCTGGATCAGCTCACGAACCTTGTCGGGCGGCGGGGCCGCCGGCTGTGGTGCCGCTGCATTCTGCGCGAGCGACGGAACAGGCGCGGCCAAAGCAAGAAGACATAAAAGCAGGGTCCCGATCCACAGCCTGCCACCCCCGAAACTTCTCATATGCGCTGCCCTTCCCGCAATCGGACCTCCGGCCCTTTCCCGCAGACTATACGCGTTTTTTATCCGGGCAAGCAGGTGCTTACGGGACAAATCCATCGCCCGCCCGGCATTGCCCCGGAGCCGTGGCCGCGCTAGGTTCTGCCGCAATACCGATCGGTACTCGGGGACGTGCGTGTTCAATTTCCTGAAAAGGCTCTTCGGTAAGGGCAGTCGATCCGACACGCGCGGCGGGCAGAGACGGCCCGAACCCGAAGGCACGACGACCGTCAAAACACTCGATCTGAACATTCCGGATGTAGCCTTGCAGGATGAGGCAACCTTTGCGGCCTATCTGCAGCAGCGCCTGCCATTCTTCGGCGATCTCATCCGCGTCGATTACGACGCTTCAGCCGGCAGCCTGACACTGCATAGCCGCAACGGCGATACGATGACGAAATTCCTCAGCAATGCGCTGCTGGCATTGCGCGAAAAGAAAGGGCCGGCCCGCGCGCAGGCGCTGCTCAACTATCTCAATATGACGGAAGCCATGGAGGACAACAGCGAGCTCGCCAAGGTCCTGCCGGTGCTGAAAACACGCGATTTCATCGAGGTGGCCCGCCAGCAGATGATGCATGCCGTCAAGGACGAACCCAGCCCGCCCCAATTCGTCTATCTCGACGAAGCGGAAAATCTAATCAAGCTTTTCGTCGTCAATGGCGAGACCACCGTCAGCTACGTCATGTCCACCGCGCTGGACGATTGGGGCATCGATGCCCGGGAGCTTGCCGAAACGGCGCAGGCCAACCTGCAGAAATTCCTCGCCAAGACCGGCGTTCAGATCGCCAAACGCAGCCGGTTCCAATATGTCGAGGTGGACGGGCAGTTCGAATCCAGCATCGCCTTCCTGCCGAATTTCTGGGCGCAGGTGCAGGAGCAATCCGGCGGCGCGGCACCGGTCGCCGCCTTCCTGTCACGCGACAAGGTGTTCTTCACGCATGAGAACGACACCCAGGGCCTGCAGCTGCTGGAGTTGATCAGCGCCGACCTCAGCGACGTGCCCTATGTCATTTCGCCGGATCAGTATCGCTGGGAAAATGGCCGCTGGACGCTGTTCAGGCGCATCGCCCGGATGGAAGCGGCGGTCTGTCATTAGCTACAGGGCGAATTACTCGGAGCAGCTAAACCAGCACTTCCTGATCGATGCGATCTTCCGCGCCGAAGAACTTCAGATAGCGCTCGACTTCCGCCGGCTCGCCGGTTGCCTTCTGCGGATTGTCCGAAAGCTTGACGGCCGGGCGGCCATTCGCCTCGATCACCTTGCAGACGATCGAAATCGGGCTGAGGCCCTTGAGTTCGGTCGGCGCGCAGCCGGCGAAATCGTTGGTCAGGTTGGTGCCCCAGCCGAAGCTCATGCGCACGCGGCCGTCGAAATGCTTGTAGGTGTCGATGATGGCATCGACATCGAGCCCGTCGGAAAAGATCAGCAGCTTCTGGCGCGGGTCGCGGCCCATCTTCTTCCACCAGTCGATAATCTTCTCGCCACCCTCGATGGGCGGGGCGCTGTCGGGGCGGAAGCCGGTCCAGTCGGCCACCCATTCCGGCGCATTGCGCAGGAAGGAGGCGGTGCCGAAGGCGTCGGGCAGGACGACAAGCAGGTTGCCGCCATAAAGACGGTTCCAGTCGCGCAGCACCTTGTAGGGCGCCTTGCCGAGCTCTTCATCGTTTTTCGCGAGCGCGGCTGCGACCATCGGCAATTCATGGGCATTGGTGCCGACGGCTTCGAGATCGGAGTCCATGGCGAGCAGCACATTGCTGGTACCGGTGAAAGCGTGGGGCACTCCTTCCTTCAGCGCCTCGACGCACCAGCGCTGCCAAAGGAAGCTGTGGCGGCGGCGGGTGCCGAAATCGGAGATGCGGAGCTCAGGCAGTTCCCTCAGCCGCTCCACCTTTCCCCACATCTTGGCCTTGGCGCGGGCATAGAGCACATCGAGCGTGAAGGGGCCGAGCGCCTTCAGCGCCGTGCGCGAGCGCAGTTCGTTGATAATGGCGAGCGCGGGAATTTCCCACATCGTCGTTTCCTTCCACGAGCCGTGGAAGTCGAGAATATACTGGCCGTCGCGCTTCGAGAGCTCATATTCCGGCAGTTGGAAATTCGAGAGCCATGTGAGGAATTCCGGTTCGAAGATCTGGGCGCGGCCATAGAAGCTGTTACCCGCGAGCCAGATCATTTCCTTCTTGGAGAGCCGCAGCGTGCGGGCGTGATCGAGCTGCTCGCGCAATTCCTTCTCGTCGATCACTTCGGCCAGGCGAACGGTCTTGGTGCGATTGATCAGGGAGAAAGTCGCATCGACGTCCGGATAGAGCTTCCAGATCATCTGCAGCATGAGAAGCTTATAGAAATCCGTATCGATCAGGCTGCGGACGATCGGATCGAGCTTCCAGGTATGGTTATAGACGCGGGTGGCGATATCCGTCTTGGTCATGTCGTTCCTGCCCCGTCTCCTGCCCTACGGACGTCATGCTTCTCGCCGGCGGCTATGCCGGCATGCTTATCTAGAGCGGTTCAGCTCTTCACGGAGTTTCTGAGCCGCTCTATCTCTTTGCTTTCACGCAATTCCGGACGGAAAACCGCTGCGCACTTTTCCTAGAATTGCTCTGGCGCCTTGTTATCAAAAAATGTTGAGCGAAAGTCCAGTCACTGAAAGAAAATTGATGTCAGAGCCAATGTGCCACATTCGATTGCCGGCAATCGAAGCGAAGCATCTTAATTCCACATCCTATCAGACTTAGTAACCCCGGCCGCGATCCACCAGATGCTGCAGCGGTTCGCCGCGTTCGAAGCGGGCGATCTGCTCCTCGACATGGCGCATGAGCGCCTTTTCATCCGACACCGCGGAATCATGCGGCGTGATGATGACATTTTCCAGGCCCCAGAGCGGATCGTCAGCCGAGAGCGGCTCGACGGCGAAGACATCAAGCGAGGCGCCGCCGAGAATGCCGGTACGAACAGCCGAGGCGATATCGGCCTGCACCTGGCTCTTGCCGCGGCCGGCATTGATGAAGACCGGCTTGCCGAGCGGACCATTGCGGTGCAGCCTGGAGAAGAGCGAGGTGTTGTAGATCCCGGTCGTTTCCGGCGTCAGCGGCAGGAGACCGACCAGAATATCGGTGCGTGCCAGAAACGCATCCAGCCCGGCGGCGTCGAAGGTTTCCATGCCATCGATCTCTTTCCTGCCGCGGGACCAGCCGATGACGTTGAAGCCCATGACTTTCAATTTCGCGGCGGCATCGCAACCGAGAACGCCGAGGCCCATGACGCCAACGGTGACGTCAGCGGCTTCGGGACCATGCTGCGGCGCCCAGACGTGCTGGCGCTGATTGCGCATGTGCCCCTGCACGTCGCGCAGATGCATCAGGCACTGCATGACGGCCCATTCGCTCATGCGCACCGTGAGGCTGCGATCGACGAAGCGAACCATCGGGATATCAGGCAAGCCGGCAATCGACATCATCGAATCCACGCCGGCGCCGCCGGAGAAAATGACCTTGAGATTGGGCGCGCGCTCGAAAAGATCGGCATCCGGTTTCCACACAAGCGCATAATCGACATGGGATAGGTCCACATCCTTGTTGGCGGGATCGGCCAGATTGATGCTGCCGCGATCGGCAAAGGCCGCCTCAAGCGCCTTGGCAACGGACACAGGATCGAATTTGAGGTCGACGAGAACGGGGCTTTTGGCCGGCATGATGGTGGTCTCTATTGCTGAATCGCGGCAGTCGGCACCGCCTCGATGTTGAATGCGGCGGCGAGAAGCGCCTTGGTATAATCCTCTTTCGGTGCCCGGAAAATATCGGCGGAGGCGCCCTGCTCGACGACCTTGCCGAAGCGCATGACGATCAGCTCGTTGGCGAGCGCCTTCACCACCTTCAGGTCGTGGCTGATGAAGAGATAGGCGAGATCGTGCTTCTTCTGCAGGTCGCGCAGCAAATCCACAACCTGCGCCTGCACGCTCATGTCGAGCGCCGAAGTGGGCTCGTCGAGCATGACGAAACGCGGCTTCAAGACCATGGCGCGAGCAATAGCGATGCGCTGGCGCTGGCCGCCGGAAAATTCATGCGGGAAGCGCCAGCGGGTGGAAGGGTCGAGGCCCACCTCCTCCAGCGCCCAGCAGACCCGCTTGTCGCGCTCATCGGCCGAAAGCGACCGCTCATGCACCTTGAGCCCCTCGGCAATGATCTCGCCGACCGACATGCGCGGGCTCAGCGAACCATAAGGATCCTGGAAGACCACCTGCAGCTGGTTGCGCAGCGGCCGCATCTCGCGGAATGAATAGCCGGCTATATCCTTGCCGACGAAGGAGACACGGCCCTTAGAGGAAATAAGCCTGGCGAGTGCGAGGCCGAGCGTCGTCTTGCCTGAGCCGGATTCGCCGACGACGCCGAGCGTCTGGCCGGCGCGGAGCTTCAGATCGATGCCGTCGACCGCCTTCACGTGATCGACGACCTTGCGCATGAAGCCGGCCTTGATCGGGAACCAGACGCGAATATCGCTACCTTCCATGACGACGGGTTTGTTCGCATCGCTCGCCGGCGGCTCGCCGCGCGGCTCCGCCGCCAGCAGATGGCGGGTGTAGTCGTGCTGCGGATTGGTGAAAACCTCTTCCACCGCGCCGGTCTCGACGATCTTGCCCTTGGTCATGACGCAGACCCGGTCGGCGAATTTACGGACGATGCCGAGATCATGGGTAATGAACAGCATCGACATGCCGTGCGTGCCCTTGAGATCGCGCAGCAGTTCGAGGATCTGTGCCTGCACCGTCACGTCGAGCGCCGTCGTCGGCTCGTCGGCAATCAGCAGTTCGGGACGGTTGGCAAGCGCCATGGCGATCATCACGCGCTGGCGCTGGCCGCCGGACAGTTCATGCGGATAGGCCTTGAGACGCTTCTCAGGCTCGCGGATGCCGACCTGGTTCAAAAGCTCCAGCGTGCGGGTGCGGGCAGCCTCGCCCACCATGCCCTGATGCAAGGCCAGGATCTCGCTAATCTGCTTTTCAATCGAGTGGAGCGGATTGAGCGAGGTCATCGGCTCCTGGAAGATCATCGTGATATCGTTGCCACGCACGGCGCGCAGCCCGTTGTCGGATGCCTTCAGCAAGTCCTTGCCCTTGAACAGGATTTCGCCGGAAGGGTGGCTGGCAGAGGGATAGGGCAAGAGCTTCAGGATCGAATTGGCCGAGACCGACTTGCCGGAGCCGGATTCCCCGACCAGCGCCAAGACTTCGCCCTTGGCGATATCGAAGGAAACGCCATCGACCGCGGTCGATGTCTGCCCGCCCTGGTGAAAAGCGACGGACAGATTGCGGACGGAGAGTAGCGATTCGGTCATTCGGCCAAGCTTTTCAGGAGAGATGCCAGAGTGGGCTCATCGGGGCGGAGGATTGTCAGGGGAGTGATATCCAAAGGCCCCGAGACAGGATGAACAAGGTCTGCGACATCGCTGATCCCCTTGTCCGCAGTCAAGAAGTGAGTGCAACGGCTATGAAGCGCGGTTGCGAGGTGGATCGCATCCGGCAATTTCAAGCCGGCACGCGTTGCCCGCAACAAGGCCGCACCATCAAGGATCGGCGGCGTGATCGACCAGATGTCCAGCCATGAGCGCGACGACGACCATTCTTCATAGGTTCGCAAGAGCTCGAAATTCTGCTGCTGCAGCGGCTTGACCTTCAATTCGGCAAAGGTCAACGCACTGGTGGAGACATAGACGGGTTTCTTCTCGATCACTTCTAAAATAGCCCAGAGAAGATCGTGAATGATGCCGCTTTGCTCCATCAGCGCGACAACGACATTCGTGTCCCAATAGATGCCCCGTGGTGCGGTCATCTATCATCCCATTCATCGCGCAGTTCGCGAATACGGGCAACAATCTCTTCAGTCGTGGCATTTCCGGCGTATCTATCGGGGTGCGCCTTGCGATCTCGCAGGAGAGCTTTGAGATTCGCGGACGGCGCGCTTTTCGGAGAGAGCGAAGCAAATGGCGAACGGCTGTCGGTGGCAGACTTCTCTTCCGCCTCCACCACAACGCGTACCAATGCCTCCTTGGGCAAATCGCCGCGAATATCGTCCGGCAACCTCGATGCCGGATAGTGTTCCAGTACCACCTTATTCATCGCATCCATCCATTGCCTGTCGTCGCCGACCGCAGTTTATCTTGTGCGCTGACCAATTGCGAGCATTCCTCATCGGAACGTCTTCCTCGGATCGAAGGCGTCGCGCACGGCCTCGCCGATGAAGATCAGCAGCGACAGCATGATCGACATGGTGAAGAAAGCCGAGAGCCCGAGCCACGGTGCCTGCAGGTTGGATTTACCCTGGGCGATCATCTCGCCCAGCGATGGCGAGCCGGGCGGCATGCCGAACCCTAAGAAGTCCAGCGAGGTCAGGGTGGAGATCGAGCCCGACAGGATGAAGGGGACGAAGGTCAGGGTCGCGACCATCGCGTTCGGCAGCAGGTGGCGATACATAATGGTGCGGTTGTTGACGCCGAGCGCGCGGGCGGCGCGCACATATTCGAAATTGCGCGCCCGCAGAAACTCGGCGCGCACGACGCCGACAAGCCCCACCCAGGAAAACAGGAGCAATATGCCGAGCAGAATGAAGAAGCCGGGCGGCAGGACGGATGCGATGATCAGCAGGATATAGAGCACCGGCATGGACGACCAGATTTCGATGAAGCGCTGCATCAAAAGATCGGTCCAGCCGCCGAAATAGCCCTGTATCGCGCCGGCGCAGACGCCGACGACGGCCGAGCAGATGGTGAGCGCCAGGCCGAACAGCACGGAGATGCGGAAGCCGTAGATCAGGCGGGAAAGCACGTCACGCGCCTGGTCATCGGTGCCGAGCCAGTTGAAATTGCGCCAATTGCAGTTGGGATCGGCAGCGCCGGCCGCATAGCCGGAGCAGCGCTGCTCCTTGCTCATCGCCCAGAATGGCGGGGTCGGCGCCGACAGGCCCTTGGGCAGGTTGGAATTGGCGGTCTGATAGGAATAGTGGATCGGCGGCCAGATCATCCAGCCATTGGCATTGATCTCGTCCTGGATATCCTGGGCGCGATAATCCGTCTGCGCCAGGAAGCCGCCGAATTTCTCTTCTGGATAATCGACGAAGACCGGCGTCAGGATTTCACCCTTGTAGGAGATGAGGATCGGCCGGTCATTGACGATGAACTCGGCACCGAGGCTGAGGACGAACAGGACCAGAAAGATCCAGAGAGACCAGTAGCCGCGGCGGTTCGCCTTGAAATTCTCCCAGCGGCGCACATTGGTCGGCGAGAACAGCCCCTTGCGCGGCGGCTTCACCGTTGCCGGAAGCGTCTGCTGATTGGCTGCATCCATCACACGTCCCTCCGCTCGAAATCGATGCGCGGATCGATCCAGGTGTAGATGAGGTCGGAGACGAGGCTGACGACGAGGCCGAGCAGCGAGAAGATGAAGAGGGTGGCAAACACTACCGGATAATCGCGCTGGACGACGGAGAGATAGCTCAAGCGCCCCAGGCCATCGAGCGAGAAGATATTTTCGATCAGCAGCGAGCCGGTGAAGAAGGCGGAGATGAAGGCGCCGGGAAAGCCGGCAATGACGATCAGCATGGCATTGCGGAAGACATGGCCATAGAGCACGCGCCGTTCGCTCAAGCCCTTGGCGCGGGCGGTGATGACATATTGCTTCTTGATCTCTTCGATAAAGGAATTTTTGGTGAGCAGCGTCGTGGTGGCGAAGGCGGCGAGCGACAGCGAGATCAGCGGCAGCACCAGGTGCCAGAGATAATCGAGGATCTTCTGCCACCAGGTGAGGTCGGCGAAGTTGTCAGAGACGAGGCCACGCAGCGGGAACCAGTCGAAGAAGGAGCCGCCGGCAAAGAGCACGATCAGCATGATGCCGAACAGGAAGCTCGGGACCGCGTAGCCGATGATGATGATGCCCGACGTCCAGACGTCGAAGGTCGATCCGTCCTGCACTGCCTTGCGGATGCCGAGCGGGATGGAAATGGCATAGGAGAAGATCAGGATCCAGATGCCGAGCGAGATCGATACCGGCAGCTTCTGGCCGATAAGATCGATGACCGTGGTGTTGCGGAAGAAGCTCTCGCCGAAGTCGAAACGGATATAATTCCACATCATCTGGCCGAAACGCTCGAGCGGCGGTTTGTCGAAGCCGAACTGCTTGTCGAGCTTGGCGATCAGTTCCGGATCGAGCCCCTGCGCGCCGCGATATTTCGAGCTGCTGTCGTCGAAAGATTGCTGTGCCGACATGTCGGCGCCGCCGGACAGGCGACCGTTGGCATTATCGCCCTGACCCGTCAGCTGCGCGATGACCTGCTCGACGGGGCCGCCCGGCGCAAACTGCACGATGGTGAAGGAAATGGCCATGATGCCGACAATGGTCGGGATCATCAGCAGGAGGCGTCTCAGGATATAGGCGCCCATCAGCCGGCCGCTCCCTCGAAGGGGGATATCGTCCGCCTTGCCTCAATCCGTCTCTCGATCAAATCACATTCCCTTCCGCCGGACGCAGACCGGCGCAGTCATTGTCTGCTTGAAACTATCCGAATCAGCCTCGAGCATTTGGAGCCAGCGAGCCCCTTATTGCAAGAGAGGCTCACTTTCCGGCGCTTTTCGACCACCAGACTTCGGGGAAGCCGATGGAGTAATAAGGCAGCTCGGGCAGATGCTCGAACTTGTCCCAGTAGGCTATCCGGGTCGTCGTTCCATAGAAGGTCGGCAGAACATAGTGATGCGCGAGCAGCACGCGGTCGAGCGCCTTCACCGTCGCTTCCTTCTCGGCCACGTCCTTCGCGAAGATTACCTTCTGGATGAGCGCGTCGATGCCGGGGTCGGCTATGCCTGCATAGTTGCGGGATCCCTGGCGGCTGACGGAAGCTGAGCCCCAGAAATCGGCCTGCTCGTTGCCAGGATTGAGTGTCTCTCCCCACACGACCCAGATCATGTCGTAATCGAAGCTGCGAATGCGGTTGATATATTGCGACGTATCAACTGTCCGGATACTGGCATCGATGCCGATGCGCTTCAGGTTCTGCACATAGGGCAGCACTGAGCGTTCCTGCGAGGCGCTGCCGAGCAGCAACTCCAGCGTAAACGGCTGGCCGGTCTGTGCATTCACCATCTTGTTGCCCTTGAGGACCCAGCCCGCGTCCTTAAATAGAGCGATCGCCTTGCGGAAATTGTCGCGCGCCTTCTGCGGATCGCCACCGACAGGATTGGCATACGGCGTGGTGAAAACCTCTGCAGGCACCTTATCCTTGACGCTGTTCAGCACATCAAGTTCCTGGCCCTGCGGCAGGCCGGAAGAAGCGAATGTCGTACCGAAGAAGAAGCTATCGACGCGCGTCAATTTTCCGAAGGAAAGCGTCCGGTTCAACTCCTCGAAATCATAGACATAGTTCAGCGCCTCCCGGACACGCTGATCCTTGAACTGTTCGCGCCGCATATTGGGAACGAGCGCTTGCATGATGCCGACCGAGCGTAGCGTGTTGGGAAGTTCCTCGCGCTTGATGCGGCCGTCCTTGGCCGCTGGAAAATCATATCCGGTCACCCAATGGCTTGTCGAATTATCCTGCCAATAGTCGATGGCCCCACCGCGAAACGCCTCGAAAGCGACATCGTAGTCGGCGAAATAGGTGTAGGAGATCGACTTGAAATTGTTCTCACCGACATTGACCGGCAGGTCCTTGCCCCAATAGTCGTCGCGCAGCTCGTAGCGGATCGAAGCGCCCGGCTGCACCGACGCGATCTTGTAGGGACCGGATCCCATCACAGGTTCAAGCGTGGTACTGGAAATATCGCGCGGCTTGCCATCAGGCCCTTTGCCTTCCCACCAATGTTTCGGCACGATGGTAAGCTGGCCGAGGATAGAGGGTAGCTCGCGATTATCTTTCTCATCGAAACGGAAGGTAACCTCGCGTTCGCCTGTCTTTTCTGCGCCGACGACGTGGGCATAGTAGCTCGTCGCCGTCGGATTGAGTTCTTTGGTTTTCTCGAAGCTGAAGATGACGTCCTCAGGCGTCACAGGCGTGCCGTCGGCCCATTTCGCCTCGGCACGCAACCGGAAGACCGCGCTGGAAACGTCGTCAGGATAGGAGACGCCTTCGGCAAGCAGACCATATGAGGAATTGGCCTCGTCATCGGCCTTCTTCAGAAGGGTGTCGTAAACCAGCCCCGTTCCTTCGGCGGGATTGCCCTTAAACAATACCGGATTCAAAGTATCGAACGTGCCGTTGCTCGACAGCTTCACCTCGCCGCCCTTCGGCGCATCCGGATTGACATAATCGAAGTGCTTGAAGCCGGGCTGGTATTTGAGATCGCCGAGAATGGCCGTGCCGATGCGAAATTGCGGCTCTTCGGCTTTCGAGGACACGGGCAATGCCAGCAGGCAAATAAGGGAAACAACCAAGCCTGCTTTCAATCGTGTCGATGCCATTCATGATCTCCTGATGCTTTTCCGAGAATCAGCATAAGGCAAATGAGGGCAAAATGCAGGACGCAATTGCTCTTCTCTTCGCCACGCAACCGATCGGCCATTGGCGAAATCAGGTTTTGGAGGCGGCTTCTTCAAGGCGTCGGCGCAGCATCAGGCGCAATTCGCCGACAACGCGTCGATCCTCGGCAGCATCAGGCTCAGTGGCGACGGTGACGACGATGCGCAGCAGTTCGAGCACGATGCCCGACATCAGCGCAACATCGTCCGATATCGACGGCTCGGCCTGCCGCAGGACACCCGCAATCAGTTCCCTCAGCTCTGCCCGTGAGCGTGCCTTGCGCTCCTTGGGAATATCGCGGCGGCCGGCAAGCACCGAAAGTTCTGGATACTTCTCCATGAAAACACCGAGCGCGTCGAAAATTGCCTCGCCGCAATCGGCTGCCGAGAGGCCGGCGCTGCTTTCCGCGACGTCCCGAAGCCCAGCCTTCAATCGCTCCAGGCGTTCGATATGCAGGGCCTCGGCAAGCAGGGGCTTGGTCGGAAAGAACTGATAGAGCGAGCCGATGGAAGAATTCGCCTCGGCGGCAATCTCCGTCATCGTCGCCGCGTCATAGCCCTTGCGCGCGAAAACTTTTGCGGCCGCCTCAAGCAGAATGACGACGCGATCATGACCGCGCTGCCGCTTCGGCGTGCGCGTCTTCAATTTTTCACTTGATTTTTGTGAGGTTACCCTCATATTTTCCATTGTGAGGATATCCTCATGTTTTTCTCGGAGCCCCCAGATGCCACTCTACGATCCCAAGACCACCGCTCTCGTTTCCATCGACCTGCAAGGCCTCGTTCTCAGCCTTCCGCTCGCGCCCTATCCTGCCCAGCAGATTATTGCCAATACGGTCGCGATCGCAAACAAGCTGAAAGCCGATGGCGGAACGACCGTCTTCGTAACGGTCGGATTTTCCTCAAACTATGCCGACGCTGTCAATCAGTCGACTGACGAAACCTTCACGCTTCCCCCAGGAGGTTTGCCGCCGGCCGCTTTGGAAGCACCTGCCGAGATGGCGGCATTGACGCCTGACGTGGCCATCGTCAAGCGCCAGTGGAGCGCCTTCTACGGCACGGAGCTCGATCTGCAGCTTCGCCGCCGCGGCATCAAGACACTGATCTTAACAGGCGTCGCCACCAATTTCGGCGTGGAAGCAACCGTGCGAGACGGCTATGCGGCAAATTATGCCGTGATCGTCGCCGAAGATGCGGTGACGACCCTCTCGCAGGAGATGCAGGATTTCGCTTGCACGAAGGTGCTGCCGCGGCTGTCGCGCATCCGCAAGACGGCGGAAATTCTGGCGAACTGATCAGCCGAAGCCATAATGCAGCCATGAGAAGGCGGTCGCTCGTCGGCCCCTGGAGCATTTCCAGGAAAAGTGCACAGCGGCTTTCCGTCCGGAATGCGAAAAAACAAGACGATAGAGTGTTTTCGCGATTCGAAGAAAAGCGGAGATACTCTAGCGATTGCCGCGGATTAACTTCCATCCCTTTTCAGGATAATCTCGCCGCAAATCACTTCGGCCAAAATCACTTCGGATGATGCCGACCGCCTTTCAAGGATATGCATGATTTCGTTTCTGGCTCGCTCCCTTCCAACAATCGGCAAACTCTCTTTCGCGATCATGATTGGAAAGGGTCTTATCGCCGGCGACACGCTGGCGCAGCAGGCTCCCCCCTCGCCCGGCAGCGCCAAGGCCGTCTTCGGAGCCGTGACGCTGCCGACGCAAGGTTCGCCGCAGTCGATCGGTTTTTATGCCAAGGGTTGCCTTGGCGGCGCGGTTGCGCTGCCCGCCGACGGCCCGACCTGGCAGACCATGCGCCTGTCGCGCAATCGTCGCTGGGGCCGGCCTGAGATGATCGGCCTCTTGGAGCGCCTGTCGCGCGATGCGGCCAAGAATGACGGCTGGCCGGGCCTGCTCGTCGGCGACATCTCGCAGCCGCGCGGCGGCCCGATGTTCAATGGCCATGCCTCGCATCAGATCGGTCTTGATGCCGACGTCTGGCTGACGCCTATGCCACGGCGCAAGATGACGACGGAAGAGCGCGAAGCCCTGCCCTTCACCACCATGCTCGCCAAGGACAAGTTCCTGACGATCAACGACAAGGTCTGGACGCCGGCGCATGCCCGTCTGCTCATGCGGGCGGCGAGCTATCCCGAAGTCGAGCGCATCTTCGTCAACCCCGCGATCAAGAAGAAGATGTGCGAGACCTGGACGGGCGACCGCACCAATCTCGGCAAGCTGCGGCCGGAATATGGGCATGACTCGCATTTCCACATCCGCATCCGCTGCCCGGCCGGTTCGGTCGGCTGCACGCCGCAGGCGCCGGTCGCCGCCGGTGACGGCTGCGACAAGCCGCTCGCCTGGTGGTTCGGTCCCGAGCCCTGGGCAAAACCGAAGCCGAGCACGAAACCCCCGGTCAAGCCGCGCGAGGTCATGGTTTCCGATCTGCCCAAGGCCTGCCAGGCGATAGTGGCAGCACCATCGGTCGCATCGGCCCGCGCCGCCACCTTTGGCGCCAAAGCTGCCGATGCAACAGCGGAAACGGACGCACTGCCTGTCTCTGGGTTCGTCTCCGGGCCTGTCTCCGGCGACACGCCGCCCGGCCAAATCCCGCAACAATGAGGCCGGAAGCCTCCTTGCCGGTGCAGTCTTTTAAAACGGGCCTCCTTGGTATAGAAGGCGGATAAATCGATTGAAAGCACTGGGTGGAGCAAGGATTTTATGGCCGGCAGCAAAAGCATCGCACTGATCGCGCATGATCAGAAAAAGGATGCGATGGCGGAGTTCGCGCGGCGCAACCAGGCAGTCCTTGCCGATTGGAAGATCGTTGCGACCGGCACGACGGGCGGCCGCGTGCTCGATGCCTGCCCCGGCCTCAAGGTCACCCGCCTGAAAAGCGGGCCGCTCGGCGGCGATCAGCAGATCGGCGCGCTCATCGCCACTGGCGAGATCGACATGCTCGTCTTTTTCATCGATCCCCTCACGCCCTTGCCGCACGACGTCGACGTGAAGGCATTGACGCGGCTTGCCGTTCTCTACGACATTCCGATGGCGCTCAACGAATCCACCGCCGAGCGGCTGATCAAAACACTGAACCATTAATCCGCCTTGCCGGCGGCAGATCACGGACCTGTCCATGCCCGAGCTCAATCACAGCGATGCCCCCCCGCCTTTTCCCATCCTGATCGGCGATATCGGCGGGACCAATGCGCGTTTCTCGATCCTTGCCGATGCCGGCTCCGAGCCGGAGCATTTTCCGGTCGTGCAGACGGCGAATTTCGAGACGATCGACGATGCGATCAAGCTGATCCTCGAGAAGACCAAGACACAGCCCCGCGCCGCGATCCTTGCCATGGCCGGCCCCGTTCAGGGCGATGAAATTCCGTTGACAAACTGCGACTGGGTGATCCGTCCGAAGACGATGATCGCCAATCTCGGCATCGAGGACGTGCTCGTCATCAATGATTTCGAGGCGCAGGCGCTGGCGATCGCCGAGATTTCCGACGAGCATCGCCAGACCATCGGCCAAGCATCCGGCAACATGACCGCATCGCGCGTCGTGCTCGGGCCAGGCACCGGGCTTGGCGTCGGCGCCCTGGTCCACACGCAGCATCAATGGGTGCCTGTGCCGGGCGAAGGTGGCCATATCGATCTCGGGCCGCGCACGGAACGCGACCTGCAGATCTGGCCGCACCTGGAACCCATCGAAGGCCGCATCTCCGCAGAGCAGGTGATCTGCGGCCGCGGTCTGCAGAACCTTTATCATGCTGTTTGCGCGGCTGACGGCATAGAGCCGAGCCTGAAGGAACCGGCCGACATCACCAACCACGCGCTTGCCGGCACCAATGCGCAGGCCGAGGAGACGCTGACGCTGTTCGTCACCTATCTCGGCCGCGTCGCCGGCGATATCGCCATGGTCTTCATGGCGCGCGGCGGCGTCTACCTCTCGGGCGGCATACCACAGAAGATCCTGCCGGCGCTGCAGAAGCCGGAATTCCGCGCCGCCTTCGAGGACAAGGCGCCACACACGGAAATGATGAAGACGATTCCGACCCATGTGGTCATCAATCCGCTGGCAGCGCTTTCCGGCCTTGCGACCTATGCCCGCAAGCCCAAGAGCTTCGGCCTTGCCACGGAGGGCCGCCGCTGGCGGCGTTAACCGGCTTACCAGGTAGCGCGTGGCGCGCTGAAACCCGGTGCGCCATGCCTTTTTGAAGACGCCGGCTTCCTCTATAATGGGCCCGGCTCCGTGATCGGCCTTAACCAGCCCGGCAGGCGATGTCTAGCCAAAGCCGTGCTAACTCTTTAATAGAGCCGCGGAAGCACGTGCCAGATGCGGCTCGCTTGGTTCAAGACAGGAAGCCGATTATTGAAATTGCCTGACCCGAAAAGCAAAAACGTCGACAGCGAAGCCATCACCGGCATGCTGAAGCGCATTGTCGCTGAGAACGGCCGCGATCATATCTGGGGCTATTCGGTCGCGATAGTTTGCCTCGTTGTCGTCGCGGCGTCCACGGTGACTATGGCCGCGGTCATGAGGCCGATCGTCAACGGAGCTTTCTACGAGCGCCGCGCCGAAGTCATGTGGCTAATTTGCCTCGCGATCCTCGCAGCTTTTATCGCACGTGGTTTTGCGGGTTATTTTCAATCGGTCATTCTGTCCAAGATCGGCAATGACATCATTGCCCGCTATCAAAGGCGCCTCTATGCGCATCTGATGACGCTGTCGGTAGGCTTCTTCAGCGAAGCCCGTTCGGCCCAGGTTGCCGCGCGGGTAAGCCAGAACGTTTCCGGTATCCGCGATGTGATGAACCTCGTCATCACATCTACGGCGCGAGACTTTTTGTCATTCGTCTTTCTGCTCGGCAACATGGTCTATCAAGACCCGATGCTGAGCCTGATATTCTTCGTCATTGCGCCACCTGTATTTCTTGCCTTGCGCCACATTTCCAGGCGCCTGCGCGCCGTCACGCGCGAAGCGGTCATTCTCAACAGTCGGGTCCTCGGCGCGATGCAGGAGACGATTCAAGGGGTTTCCATCGTCAAAGCTTTCACGATGGAACGTGAGCTCGAGCGTAAGGTCGACAAGCTGATTACGGCGGCGGAGAACCGGCAGAACCGCATTGCCCGTATTTCCGAGCGTAACGGTCCTTTGATCGAGACGGTCGCCGGCTTTGCCGTTGCCGGTATATTTGCCTATGCCGCCTATCGTTCGATCTACCAAAACGTACCGCCGGGCGCCGTTTTCTCCTTCATCGTATCGCTGCTGCTCGCTTACGATCCGGCCCGCCGTCTTGCCAAGCTGCAGGTGCAGCTGGAACGCGCGGTCGTCAATGCGCGGATGATCTACGAACTGCTCGACATGGAACCGCGCCAGCGCGATCTGCCCGACGCCAAGCCGTTGGTCATAACCGACGCCCGCATCGAATTCAAAGACGTTCATTTCGCCTATGGCGACGAAGCCGTGCTCTCCGGCGTCAATTTCACCGCCGAGGGCGGGCAGACGACGGCGCTTGTTGGCCCTTCCGGCGCCGGCAAGTCCACCGTCATCAATCTGATTCCACGCTTCTATGATCCAAAAGCCGGCAGCATCTTCATCGATGGGCAGGATATCGCGCATGTGACGAAACAATCTTTGCGAGAGCAGCTCGCCTATGTTTCGCAGCAACCTTATCTCTTCGAAGGCACAATCCGCGACAACATCCGCTACGGGCGCCCGGAAGCGACCGATGCCGAGATCAAGGACGCTGCCCGCCTCGCCTATGCGCATGATTTCATCGAGGCGCAGCCGATGGGCTACGATACGCCCGTCGGCGAAAACGGCGTGACGCTCTCGGGCGGCCAGCGGCAGCGACTGTCGATCGCCCGCGCGCTGGTGCGCAATGCGCCGATCCTGCTTCTCGACGAGGCGACATCGGCGCTCGACACGGAATCCGAAGCAGCCGTGCAGAAGGCGCTGGAAGAGGCGATGAGCGGCCGCACGGTCGTCGTCATCGCGCACCGCCTGTCGACGGTTGTTCGCGCCGAGAAGATCGTCGTGATGCAGAACGGCCGGGTTGTCGAAGAGGGCAACCACGAGACGCTTGCGACGGCCGACAATGGCCTCTACGCTCGGCTCAACAACCTGCAGCTACCGGCCATATCAAGCAACTCCCGCAAATAGACGATAGAGACGACATGAGCGACGATGCGATGAAGCTGGTGGTGGTTGGCGCGGCAGGCCGCATGGGACAGGCTCTCATCCGCATCATCCACGCCACCGACGGCGTAACCCTGCATGCCGCCGTAGCCCGTCCCGGCTCCGCCTTCATCGGCAAGGATGCCGGCGAGATCGCCGGGCTCGGCCCTATCGGCGTTCCCGTCACCGACGATCCGCTTGCTGCTTTCCTGCATGCCGAAGGCGTCATCGATTTCACGACGCCGGCAACCAGCGTCACCTTTGCCGGTCTCGCCGCGCAGGCGCGCATCGTCCATATCATCGGCACGACCGGCTGTTCGGATGAGGATGAGACCAAGTTCAAGGCAGCTGCACGCCATGCCCGCATCGTCAAATCGGGCAATATGGGCCTCGGCATCAATCTTCTGAGCGTGCTTGTCGAGCAGGCCGCGCGCGCACTCCCCTCGAACGACTGGGATATCGAGGTGCTGGAGATGCATCATCGCCACAAGGTCGATGCGCCCTCTGGCACGGCACTGCTGCTCGGCCAGGCGGCGGCGAAGGGCCGCGGCATCGATCTCAACGACAATTCCGTGCGCGTGCGCGACGGCCATACGGGTGCGCGTCCCGCCGGTACGATCGGCTTTGCGACCCTGCGCGGCGGCGGCGTGGTCGGCGACCACTCGGTCATCTTCGCCAGCGAGAGCGAACGGCTGACGCTGTCGCACAATGCCGGCGACCGCTCGCTGTTTGCGCGCGGCGCGCTGCAGGCGGCGCTCTGGGCACGCGACAAGAAACCCGGCTTCTATTCCATGCTCGATGTCCTCGGGCTCTCCACACGTTGATCCGATCCCGGAGCGGGTCTGCACCGAACTGACGATCCGCTCCAGCCCTTTTACTGTCTCGCAATTCCCGACGGAAAACCGCTACGCACCCTTCCTGGAATTGCTCTATCAAGGAGAAATTTTATGAGCGGCACTCTCGTTCTCGTTCGCCACGGGCAGAGCGACTGGAATTTGAAGAATCTCTTTACCGGCTGGAAGGATCCCGATCTGACCGCGCTCGGTATCGAAGAAGCCAAAACGGGCGGCAAGGCGCTGGCCGACTACGGCATCAAGTACGACGTCGCCTTCACCTCGGCGCTGACGCGCGCCCAGCACACGCTTGACATCATCCTCGATGAAATCGGCCAGCAGGGCCTTGAAACCATCAAGGATCAGGCGCTGAACGAGCGCGACTATGGCGATCTCTCCGGCCTGAACAAGGACGACGCCCGCACCAAGTGGGGCGAAGAGCAGGTTCACATCTGGCGCCGCTCCTACGACGTTCCGCCGCCCGGCGGCGAAAGCCTGCGCGACACCGGCGCCCGCGTCTGGCCCTATTACCTGACGGAGATCCTGCCGCGCGTGCTTGCCGGCCAGAACGTGCTGGTCGCCGCCCACGGCAATTCGCTGCGCTCGCTCGTCATGGTTCTCGATCGTCTGAGCAAGGCACAGATCCTGGAGCTCAACCTCGCGACCGGCGTGCCGATGGTCTACAAGCTCAAGGCCGATTCTACCGTCGCCTCGAAGGAAGTCCTCGGCGACATGTCCGGCGCGCATTGAGCGCAGGAAAAGCCCCTCACCCTAGCCCTCTCCCCGTTTTACGGGGAGAGGGGACGACCTTTTCCAAAACTCTCGATTCCTGTGGAATTGCGATGCGATGGGGAGCGCGCCTTTCCCCTTCTCCCCGCGAGCGGGGAGAAGGTGGCCGACAGGCCGGATGAGGGGCTACCACACTCTCAATTCTCGATCGTGAACCGCACCCTATCGGCGGCGAAGCGGGAAATCGAATATTGCACCGGCACATTATCGAGATCAGTGTTCAGCGCCTGTGTGATCAGAACGATGGCACCCGGAGATAATTGCAGATCGGCGAGATCGCTTTCGTCGGCATGCGTCGCGGTGATTTCGGTGAGGACGCGGACGTAATCCGGTACGCCAAGCTCCTTGAATGCCTTGGTGATCGACCCTGTCGTCCGATAGATCTCGGCGATATCGCCGAAACGATCGGCCGGAAACCAGCTAGTGGCGCGCGATACCGGGCGGTGATCCGCCTGACCGAGCGTCTCCAGCCGCACGAGGGGAGCGCCGGTTTTGATCTTGAGCTGCCGGGCCAATTCCGTGCTTGCCGCCTCTTCGCTCGTGGAAAGCAGGACGCTGCGGGTCTCACGCACCTGATCGCCGATCCCTTGCGAGAACCGCGTCCGCTTCGAGATCGGGAAGCTCAGGCGTTCCTTGCGCTCGATCAGCGTGCCGCGTCCCTGCACCGCCCTGACAATGCCCTCCTGCGCCAGTGCTGCAAGCGCGCTTCGGATGGTATGCCGGTTGACGCCGAATTGCAGCGCCAGCGCCGTTTCCGGCGGCACCATGCCGGTCTCATCGAAATCCCCGTGATTGATGGAGACGCGAATGCGGTCGGCGATCTGCCGCCAGAGCGCCACGCCCGTCTGCCTCTGTATCTTCTGCCCTGCCATCTCGCCCTGTCACACGCTTGTCACGACTCGCTAATAGATATAAGACTATCTTGTATGGTTGTCTATATCAATAGACATTTGAAGGAAGGCGCGATGAATTCAGCACAAAGGCAGGAAGCGGCCGCTCAGGAGCGTCGGGAACGCAAGCGCGTCGCCGATCTTCTGGCGCAGGCCGAGCGCGACGAGCTAGAGGCGGCCTGGGAAGCATTGCCGAGCAAGCCGACGGCACAGCCGGTGCGCGGACCGGAAACGGGGCTTGTCATGGTGCGCGGCCGCATCGGCGGCGGCGGTTCCCCCTTCAACCTTGGCGAAGTCACGGTGACGCGCGCCACCGTGCGGCTTGCATCCGGCATCATCGGTCACGCCCATGCCCTCGGTACCGACCGGGAAAAAGCCAGGCTTTCGGCCATCTTCGACGCCCTCTGGCAGCAATCGGCCACGAGGGACTTCGTCGAGAAGGCAATCCTGCAGCCGGTCGCCGGGCGCATCGCGGACTATGACCGCAAGCGCGCCGAAGAGACGGCCGCGACCCGCGTCGATTTCTTCACCATGGTTCGCGGAGAAGACTGATGAGCCTGTTCAACACCCCGACCTTCGGCAACGAGGCCCTGACCGGCGGCTTCAGCGACCCGGTTTTCGACGCTCAGAGCATTTTCAAGATGACGATGGACGCGGTGGCGCGTCCGGGAACCCTGCAGACCGTCACAGCCGACATTGCGCCGCCTGCACCGCTCGGTATCGCCGCCGGCGCGATTGGCCTCACGCTTTGCGACCATGACACGCCGGTCTGGCTTTCCACCAGTCTGGCAAGATCGAGCCTGCCGGAATGGCTGGCCTTCCACACTGGGGCGCCCGTCATTTCGGAAAGACTGGAGGCGCATTTCGCCTTCGTCGAAGCCGGCATGGCACTTTCCTCCTTCAGCCAGTTCGGCATCGGCACGCAGGAATATCCCGACCGGTCGACAACGATCGTGCTGGAAATTGAAAGCCTGGAAGGCGGCAAGGAACTGGCGCTTTCCGGCCCGGGCATCAAGGACATCAACCTGATCGCCCCGATCGGCCTGCCGGATGCGCTGCTGCGCATCTGGAACGACAATCGCGCCCTCTTCCCGCGCGGCGTCGATCTCATCCTGACGGCGGGCCGGCAATTCCTCTGCCTGCCGCGCACCACCAAGATCACCGCGACGGAGTTGTGACATATGTATGTTGCCGTAAAGGGCGGCGAAGCCGCCATCGCCAATGCTCATCGGCTGCTGGCCGACCGTCGCCGCGGCGACCGTTCGCTGCCGGCTGTCGGCATCGACCAGATCGTCGCGCAGCTCGCGCTTGCCGTCGATCGCGTCATGGCCGAGGCCTCGCTTTATGACTGCACGCTGGCAGCACTCGCCGTGCGCCAGGCGCGCGGCGACATGATCGAGGCGATCTTCCTGCTCAGAGCCTATCGCACGACGCTGCCGCGCTTCGGCTACTCCCAGCCGCTCGATACCGCTGTCATGAAGATTGAACGCCGCATCTCCGCGACCTACAAGGACCTGCCCGGCGGCCAGCTTCTCGGCCCCACCTTCGACTATACGCACCGTCTGCTCGACCCGAGCCTTCTGACCGACGAGCCGGTGGACGAGCCGATGCAGCGCCCTGCGGACGACGGTCGCGTCATGCGCGTTTCCGAAATCCTTGATCAGGAAGGCCTGATTGAAGGCGACGGTACCATGCCGGTCGATCATGAGATCGGCGACCTGACGCGCGAACCCCTGGAATTTCCGATGACCCGCGATCTTCGCCTTCAGGCGCTCGCCCGCGGCGATGAGGGCTTTCTGCTGGCGCTCGGCTATTCGACGCAGCGCGGTTACGGCCGCACCCACCCCTTCACGGGCGAAATCCGCATCGGCGAAGTTGAGGTCGAATTCGACGTACCGGAACTCGGTTTTGCCGTCTCGCTCGGCCGCATCCAGGTGACCGAATGCCAGATGGTCAACCAGTTCAAGGGCTCGGCCAAGGCACCGCCGCAGTTCACCCGCGGCTACGGCTTGGTCTTCGGCCAGAGCGAACGCAAGGCCATGGCCATGTCGCTGGTCGACCGCGCGCTGCGTGCTGAGGAACTCGGCGAAGACATCGTGGCACCCGCTCAGGACGAGGAATTCGTCATTTCCCACTCCGACAATGTGCAGGCGACGGGCTTCGTCGAACATCTGAAGCTGCCGCACTATGTCGATTTCCAGGCCGAACTCGACCTGGTGCGGCGCATGCGCCGCGATTTCGAGGCCGCTCGCGATCGCGGCATGGAACCCATGACGGAGGCAGCCGAATGACCGAACTTGCCACCTACAATTTCGCCTATCTCGACGAGCAGACCAAGCGGATGATCCGCCGCGCCATCCTGAAGGCAATCGCCATTCCCGGCTATCAGGTGCCTTTCGCATCGCGCGAAATGCCGATGCCCTATGGCTGGGGCACCGGCGGCGTACAGCTGACGGCCGCCATCATCGGTCCGGAAGACGTGCTGAAGGTCATCGATCAGGGGGCAGACGACACGACCAATGCCGTCTCCATCCGCGCCTTCTTCCAGAAGGTCGCCAATGTCGCCGTCACCACCCGCACGGACGAGGCGACGATCATCCAGACGCGCCACCGTATCCCGGAGGCGAAGCTCGGCCCCAACCAGGTGCTGGTCTACCAGGTGCCGATCCCGGAGCCGCTGCGTTTCCTGGAGCCGCGCGAGACCGAAACGCGCAAGATGCATGCGCTCGAGGAATACGGCCTCATGCATGTAAAGCTCTATGAGGATATCGCCCGCAACGGCCGCATCGCCACGACCTATGCCTATCCGGTCAAGGTCGCGGGTCGCTACGTCATGGATCCATCACCGACGCCGAAGTTCGACAATCCGAAAATGCATTTGTCCGACGCGCTGCAATTGTTCGGCGCCGGCCGCGAGAAGCGCATCTATGCCGTACCCCCCTATACCGAAGTCGTCAGCCTCGATTTCGAGGATCATCCGTTCGAGGTGCAGCGCTTCGACAAGCCCTGCGCGCTCTGCGGCGCCGAGCAGGTCTATCTCGACGAGGTGATCCTCGACGACAGGGGCGGCCGCATGTTCGTCTGCTCCGATACCGATTTCTGCGAGGATCGCCGCGCCCACGGCCATGCCGGCCCAATGCTGGCTCCAAATGGGCTGGCATCCGATGGACTGCCTGGCAGCAAGGAGGCCGCCGAATGAGTGACTCACCTCTTCTCAAGGTCAAGGACATCTCGAAATTCTACGGCAGCCGCATCGGCTGCCGCGACGTGTCCTTCGAACTCTGGCCCGGCGAAGTTCTCGCCATCGTCGGCGAATCCGGCTCCGGCAAGACGACGTTGCTCAACTGCATCTCGACGCGGCTGCTGCCGACAACGGGCAGCGTCGAATACCATATGCGCGACGAGACCTATCGCGACCTGTTCCGCATGAATGAGGCCGAGCGCCGCTTCCTGATGCGCACCGACTGGGGTTTCGTGCATCAGAACCCGGCCGACGGCCTGCGCATGACGGTTTCCGCCGGCGCCAATGTCGGCGAGCGGCTGATGGCGATCGGCAACCGCCACTACGGCAATATCCGCAACACGGCCATCGACTGGCTGGAGCGGGTCGAGATCGATGCCGACCGCATCGACGACCAGCCGCGCGCGTTTTCCGGCGGCATGCGCCAGCGCCTGCAGATCGCCCGCAACCTTGTAACCGGTCCCCGCCTCGTGTTCATGGACGAACCGACCGGCGGCCTCGACGTGTCCGTGCAGGCCCGTCTGCTCGACCTCGTGCGTGGCCTCGTCAATGATCTCGGCTTGTCGGCCATCATCGTGACGCACGATCTCGCCGTCGCCCGGCTTCTGTCGCATCGCATGATGGTGATGAAGGACGGATACGTCATCGAGCAAGGCTTGACCGACCGCGTGCTCGACGACCCACGCGAACCCTATACGCAACTGCTGGTCTCTTCGATCCTGCAGGTCTGAGGAACAAACATGGCAACCCCACTCGTCGTTTCCGAAGTCTTCAAAAGCTTCACCATGCATCTGCGCGATGGCCTTCGCCTCCCCGTCGTCGCCGATGTCTCCTTCTCCGTCGCCTCGGGCGAATGCGTCGTGCTCGGCGGCCCGTCCGGCATCGGCAAGAGCTCGCTCCTGAAGATGATCTACGGCAACTATGCCGTCGACACCGGCCAGATCCTCGTGACGCACAAGGGCAGGATCGTCGATCTCGCCGCGGCCGACCCGCGCACCGTGCTCGACGTCCGTCGCCATACGATGGGCTATGTCAGCCAGTTCCTGCGCACCGTGCCGCGCGTCGCCGCCATCGATGTCGTCGCCGAACCGCTGCTGGCGCGCGGCGTATCTGTGACCGATGCCCGCGACAGGGCGGCCGAACTGCTCGCACAGCTGAACCTGCCGCAGGAACTCTGGCAGCTGCCGCCCGCCACCTTCTCCGGCGGCGAGCAGCAGCGCGTCAACATCGCGCGCGGCTTCATCACCGACCACGGCATCCTGCTGCTCGACGAGCCCACGGCTTCGCTCGACGCCCGCAACCGGGCCGTCGTCGTCGAGATGATCGAACGCAAGAAGCAGGCGGGCGTCGCCCTTCTCGGCATCTTCCACGACGAAGAGGTGCGCGAGGCCGTCGGCAGCCGCATTCTCGACGTCTCCCAATTCTCGCCGCGGAAGGCCGCCGCATGAGCCGCAAATTGGGCGAGGTGCCCTTCATCAGCCCTTCGGCGAGCGTCAACAATTCGACGCTCGGCCGCTACACCGAGGTCTCCGATCGCTGCCGCGTCGACGAGGTCGAGATCGGCGACTATTCCTACATCATGCAGGACGGCGCGGTCTGGTGCGCGACCATCGGCAAGTTCGTCAACATCGCCGCCGCGGTGCGCATCAACGCCACCAACCATCCGACATGGCGGGCCACGCTGCATCACTTCACCTATCGCGCCGCCGATTACTGGCCTGATGCCGACATGGAAACCGATTTCTTCACCTGGCGGCGCGACAACCGGGTCGTCATCGGTCACGATGTCTGGATCGGCCACGGCGCCACGATCCTGCCGGGTGTGATGGTCGGGAACGGTGCGGTCATCGGCGCCGGCGCAGTCGTCTCCAAAGATGTCGCGCCCTATACGATCGTCGGTGGCGTGCCGGCCAAGCTGATCCGCGAGCGTTTCACGCCCGAGATCGGCGCGCGCATGGACAAGCTTGCCTGGTGGGATTGGGATCACGACCGCCTGCGCACGGCGCTTGCGGATTTCCGCGCCCTGTCTGCGGAGGATTTTCTGGATCGCTACGACGCTTAGCGCAATTCCAGGAAAAGTGTGCAGCGGTTTTCCGTCCGGAATTGCGCTGAAATGGAAAGCTGAGGACGTTTTCCGCCCGAACCCGGCTTGCAAGGCGCTGACAGCGCGTTTCAGCTTTCAGATGATCCTTGTAATTGGGGATCGAGAGGAGTTTTCATGGCGAAGCAGTTTTCCAGCATCGATGACCGGCTGCGCGATTTCATCGCGCGGCAGCATATCTTCTTCACGGCATCGGCGACATCCGATTCCCGTGTCAACGTTTCGCCGCGCGAGACACTGTGCCTGCGCATCATCTCCCCGAACACCGCCATCTATCTCGACCGCACCGGCAGCGGCAACGAGACATCGGCCCATATGAAGGCAGACGGGCGGCTGACCATCATGTTCTGCGCGGTCGAGGGACCGCCTATGATCCTGCGTCTCTATGGCCGGGGCCGCATCATTCACCGATCGACACCCGAATATCGTGAATTGCTGCACGATTACTATGCAGATGAAGAGCCGCTCGGCGCGCGGCAGATCGTGTGGCTGGACTTCGATCTCGTGCAGACCTCCTGCGGCTTCGGCGTGCCGCTCTTTTCCTATGAAGGCGAGAGGCCGAGCCTTGATCAATGGGCCAAGGCCAAGGGTCCTGACGGCATTGAGGAATACCGGCGCGAGAAGAACAGCTTCAGCATGGACGGCTTGCCGACAGGCATGTTTGACGGCTAAATTTAACGGAAAGCTCTCAGCCGGCTAATCTTGCAAAATCGCCGGGAATTGTAACAGCAGTTACATAAAACTGACATCGGAGCTTCATGAAGCGGGACTAATCGGTTGCCTTGTGATTGGCGCCAACCCCGTCGAAACTCCCTTCGAGCCAGGGGCATGCGCCCATTCTTAGCACCGGTACCGCTGAAATTTCTGCAGCCCGGCAGCCGCGAAAGGGAAGCACTATGTTCGAACTCAGGAATGTCTCGCGCCGGTTTGGAAACAAGCTCGCTGTCGATTCCGTGACTTTGGACATACCGCAAGGACAGATGGTCGGCGTCATCGGCCGTTCCGGCGCGGGAAAGTCGACGCTGCTGCGCATGATCAATCGCCTCGCCGACCCGAGCTCCGGCTCCATCCATTTCGCCGGCACTGAGGTCTCCAAGCTCAGCGGCCGTGCGTTGCGCAGCTGGCAGCGCGATTGCGCCATGATCTTCCAGCAGTTCAACCTGGTTCCGCGCCTCGACGTGCTCACCAACGTCATGCTCGGTCGCCTGAACCAGCGCTCGACCGTGCTGAGCCTCCTTTCCGTCTTCACCCGCGAGGAGCGCATCCAGGCCATCGCCGCGCTGGAGCGCCTCGGCATCGAGCAAACGGCCCTGCAGATGGCCGGCACGCTTTCCGGCGGCCAGCAGCAGCGCGTGGCCATCTGCCGCGCCCTGATGCAGCAGCCGAAGATGATGCTGGCCGATGAGCCGATCGCCTCTCTCGACCCGCTGAACGCCAAGATCGTCATGGATGCACTGCGCGATATCAATGAGCGCGAGGGCATCACCGTCATCACCAACCTGCACACGCTGGATACGGCCCGCAATTATTGCGAACGCATCGTCGGCATGGCGGCCGGCAAGGTCGTCTTCGACGGCAAGCCGGCCGATCTGACGGCCGCCGCCGTCAAGGAAATCTACGGCACCGACAAGGACGGCGCCGGCATCGACGAGACCATGACGTCGACCTCCATCAACATTGCCGATCCGGCCGCGCAAGCCGCGGCGACCGAATCTGCCGGCCCGCAACCGCTGGCACTGGCCGGTCTCTGAGAGGGACGGCCGGGATCGAAGGCCCGCGTCAAGGGCGCATTTCTTCTACCAGACCGAAGACACCCGGGGACACCGGTTAATCAGGAGACGAACCCATGCTGAAGAAAGCACTCTTTGCCGCTACGGCGCTCGTCGCGCTCGCAGCCGGCGCTGCTGCCAACGCTGCAGATCTCAAGGAATTCCGCGTCGGCATTCTCGGCGGCGAAAACGAAGCCGACCGCCTGCGCAACTATGCCTGCCTTTCCGATCACCTGAAGAAGGAATTCGGCTTCGAAAAGGTATCGCTGTTCCCGGCCGCCGACTATAACGGCGTCATCCAGGGTCTGCTCGGCGGCACGCTCGACTTCGCCGAACTCGGCGCTTCCGGTTATGCAGCCGTCGCCATCAAGGACCCGAAGGCCGTCACTCCGATCCTCACCACGCAGCAGGCCGACGGCTCGACCGGCTATTACTCCATCGGCCTGGCGCTCAAGTCCTCCGGCATCAAGACCATCAAGGATGCCAAGGGCAAGAAGCTCGGTTACGCCGATCCGGACTCCACCTCCGGCTATCTCGTTCCGCTGACGCAGATCCCGAAGGACACAGGCGCGCCGAACGACAAGTTCTTCGCCTCGACGCAGTTCAACGGCGGCCATGAAAACAACCTGCTCGCCGCCTATGACGGCAAGGTCGACGTCGCCGTCGACGATTCCTCGGGCATCGGTGATTTCAAGGACGGCTACACCTCCGGCACTTTCCGCAAGGAAGTCGACAAGGGCGCCGTCGATCCGAACAAGCTCGTCGAAGTCTGGCGTTCGCCGTTGATCCCGAACGGCCCGCTCGTCGTGCGTAACGCGCTCGGCACCGAATGGCAGGCCAAGCTGGCCGACTTCTTCCTGAAGCTGCCGACCACCGACGCCAAGTGCTTCAACGCCATCGAAGGCGGCGACTTCAAGGGCTACGTCAAGGTCAAGCCGGAATTCTACAACGCCGTCATCGAGGTTCGTAAGGCTGCCATCGGCGGCTAATCCGCATTCCGATAATCGGGCGGCCGGCGACGGCCGCCCTTTTGCTATACACAGAGGCAAGATTTCATGACGATCGCCGATACGCAGCTGAAGATGCAAAGCGTGCCCCAGAGTGCCGGGGATATCGGTGACGCCTGGAGCAAGATGGTGGCGAAGCGCCGCCTCTACACCGGCATTGGCCTGGTCGTCCTGCTCATTGCCTTCGTCAGTTCCGTCCGCTTTGCCGACGAAAACAATGCCGGGCACTTTTTTGACCGACTGCCGCATCTCTTCGATTTCCTGAGCTGGCTCATCCCCAAGGATTGGAGCGATGTCTACCGGGCGCTCTTCGACTTGGCGAGTCCCAACGGCGCGAACGGCGCCGGCGGCGAGGAATTCAACTTCCCACTCGGCCGCGTCTATGTCTGGGGCGATTTCTACATCCCTGAATATTTCGAGCTGATGATCATCACGATCAACGTAGCACTGGTATCGACCATCATCGGCTTCGTCTTCGCTGTGCCCCTGAGCTTCTTCGCGGCGCGCAACATGTCACCGTCCAATCCGGTCCGCCTGGTGGCGAAGCGCATCATGGAATTTCTGCGCGCCTTCCCGGAAATCGTCATTGCCGGCCTGTTCTCCGCGATCCTGTCGATCGGCCCCATCGCCGCCATCATCGCCGTCGGCCTGCATACGATCGGCGCGCTCGGCAAGCTCTTCTATGAAGTTGTCGAGAATATCGACATGAAATCCGACGAGGGCATGCGCGCCGTCGGCGCGAGCTGGACAGAGCGCGTCCGTTTCGCCGCCCTGCCGCAGGTGCTGCCGAACTTCATGTCCTACGCGCTGCTGCGGCTCGAGATCAACGTTCGCGCTTCCACCATCATCGGCGCTGTCGGCGGCGGCGGCATCGGCGAGGAGCTGAAGCTCTCGATCTCGCGCGGCTTCGGCGCCAAGACATTGGCGCTGGTGCTGCTTCTCTTCCTGACGATCATTGCCGTCGACCAGTTTTCCGCATGGCTCCGCCGCCGTCTCGTCGGCGAACATGCCTTCCTTTTGCAGCATTGAGGTTGACCATGTCCGTCATCGACGCCAGCCGTATGCAGGAACTCGAAGCACGGTATCCGGAGATCCTTCACCGGTCCTTCCGCCAGCGCTTCGGCGCGCTGATGATGTTCATCGGCGTGATCCTCTATGGCATCTACGCCGTCTGGTTCTTCGATCTGCCGAAAATCGTTGCGGAAGCGCATTGGGAGCGCGTCGGCATCTACCTCAGCGAATGGATCAGCTATGACGTGCAGCCGGAGTTCCGCATCTCCGGTGACAAGATCACCATCAAGTATCCGCGCTTTTCGCCGCTGGGCGACAATCCGAACCCGAATTGGGTGAAGACCGCGCCTGACGGCAGCATGACCGTTTCGGTCAGCGGAACGAGCCGCACCGTTACGATCACCAAGACCCAGGCCATCCTGACGGCGCATGGCGTCACCATCCCGATCGACATCACCGGCGACACGCCGAAGATCGTCGGCTCTGAGCCTGTGCCGAGCTGGATGACCGTCTATGACGACAACATCCTTGCCAACATGGGCTTTGCCGGCGATGTCAGCATCTCCACGGACCGCGTAAAGATCCGCAAGCGTTTCATCGGCTGGGCCAATTTCGTCTTCGATACGCATTCGCCCTTCTTCGACAAGCCGGCAAGCGAGGTCATCAGCCTGATCGTCTCCGGACCACGGCTCGACCCCACGCAATCCAACCTTTCGCTGGCTTTCGACAATATCTGGAACAATGGCGCCTGGCAGCATGGCGACGTCTGGACCAAGCTGTTCCAGACCATCGTCATGGCCTTCCTCGGCACGCTGCTCGGCTCGCTCGCCGCCTTCCCGCTGGCGTTTTTCGCTGCACGCAACATCACCCCGAACCGGCTGCTCAATCAGGTGCTGAAACGCTTCTTCGATTTCCTGCGCTCGGTCGACATGCTGATCTGGGCGCTGTTCCTGACGCGCGCCTTCGGCCCCGGCCCGCTTGCCGGCAGCGGCGCGATCTTCCTCACCGAAACCGGCACGCTCGGCAAGCTTTATTCCGAAGGCCTCGAGAACATCGACAACAAGCCGCGCGAAGGCGTGAAATCCACCGGTTCGTCGACGATCCTCGTGCATCGCTATGGCATCATGCCGCAGATCGTGCCCGTCATCGTCAGCCAAACGCTCTACCAGTGGGAATCGAACGTGCGCGGCGCGACCATCATCGGCGCCGTCGGCGCGGGCGGTATCGGCCTGAAGCTCTGGGAAGCGATGCGCACCAACGCCAACTGGGAAAATGTCGCCTACATGGTGCTTTTGATCCTGATCGTCGTCTTCCTGTTCGACGCAGCATCCAACGCCTTACGATCGCGGCTGATGGGCGCGCGGGTGAAATAAAAAGAGCCAAGAAAAATCTCGACGCATCATCATTCTGTCACGGGAATCCGGTAGCGCAGGCCGGCAAGACCGCAGCGCCAGAACCGGCTTTAGCCGGATTCGAACCGTTGCTGCCTTGCTGCTCTTGCGGTTTGTCGCAAATCACCCAACAGTGTCTCGCGCAGCCGATTTTTCCAAGGAATGCAGCCTTGCGCTATGCTCTCTATTTCACGCCGCCCAAAGACGATCCTTTGACCTCGCTTGCCGCCCTCTGGCTGGGACGCGACGCATTTTCCGACGAGATTTTTTCCGACAAGGCCATCGGCCCCGTGCCGGCGGGCCATGCCGATCTGACGGCCGATCCGCGCCGTTACGGTTTCCATGCCACGCTGAAGGCGCCCTTCGAGCTTGCCGGTTCCGTAACCGAGCGCGATCTTCTTGATGTCGCCGCCGAATTCGCCGCGCAGACCAAGGCTTTCACCATTCCGGAACTGGTGCTTGGCCAGCTCGGGCATTTCTTCGCGCTCGTTCCGGGCTCGCTCTACCAGCCGCTGCAGGATTTTGCCTCGCGGGTGGTCAAGGCCTTCGAACCGTTCCGCGCGCCGCTTTCGGATCATGATATCGGCCGGCGCAAGCCGGAGGGCCTGACAGAGCCGCAGCGTGCCAATCTGGTGCGTTGGGGCTATCCTTACGTCAATGACGAGTTCCGTTTCCATATGACCTTGACCGGGCGCGTTCCGGCTGATCGCCAGGCCGAGATGCACGACGTGCTGCGCGAACGTTTCGCCGCTCATACCGGCAAGCCGCTCGACATTTCCGGCCTCGCCGTCTTTATCGAAGAAGAGCGTGGCGCTCCCTTTACCGTCCGTTCCTGGCTGCCGCTTGCCGGCGCCTAACAGTGAAAGATCTGACATGACCAAAGAAACCGTCCTTTCCAACGCTCGCATCGTCCTCGAAGACAGGATCGTCGAAGGTTCCGTGCTGATCCGCGACGGGCGCATTGCCGGCATTTCCGAAGGCAAGTCCGCCATCGGCGAGGATTTCGAGGGCGATTATCTGATTCCCGGCCTGGTCGAGCTGCATACCGACCATCTGGAAGCACACTATTCGCCGCGTCCGGGCGTGCGCTGGAACAAGACGGCGGCGATCCAGGCGCATGACGCCCAGATCGTCACCTCTGGCATCACGACCGTGTTCGACTGCCTGCGGATGGGCTCGGACGAGGATGGCGGCTTCGAAAAGGGCGAGATGCGCGATATGGCCGACGCCATCCAGGCGGCTCAGAGCGAAGATCGCCTGCGCGCCGATCACCTGATCCATCTGCGCTGCGAAGTCTCCTCCGACAACGTTCTCGACCACTTCCAGGATTTCGAGAAGGACCCTTACGTTCGTCTGGTCTCGCTGATGGACCATGCGCCGGGCCAGCGCCAGTTCCAGACCATGGATCAATACATCTTCTACTATCAGAAGAAGCGCGGGCTCAGCGACGAGGCTTTCGCCCGTTTCGTGGCCAAGCGCCAGGAAGAATCGGCCAAATACGCCACGCCGCATCGCGACGCGATTTCCAAGGTCTGCGCCGAGCGCGGCATTACGGTTGCCAGCCATGACGACGCGACGCTCGCCCATGTCGACGAAGCCATCAATTACGGCGTTCGCCTTGCGGAATTCCCGACCAGCATCGACGCCGCCAAGGCTTCGCACGGCGCCGGCATGAGCGTGCTGATGGGCGCGCCGAACATCGTGCGCGGCAAGTCGCATTCGGGCAACATTGCCGCCCGCGATCTGGCCGAGCTCGGCGTCCTCGACGTGCTTTCCTCCGACTACGTGCCGCTCAGCCTGCTGCATGCACCCTTCATCCTCGCGGACGAAGTCGAGAGCATTTCACTGCCGCAGGCGATCGCCATGGTGACCGCAACGCCGGCAAGAACCGTCAGCCTCAACGATCGCGGCCGCATCGCTGAGGGCTTGCGCGCCGATCTCGTACGCGTCCGCCGCGATCACGGCGTGCCGGTCACACGCTCGGTCTGGCGAGAAGGACGCCGGGTCGCATGAACCCTGACGCCGATATCAAGCCGGCTAATCTCGGTCTGGCGGATGCGACGGCGGGCACGCTCGCCGTCGTCGTCGGCCCGAGCGGTGCCGGCAAGGATACGCTGATGAATCTGGCCGCCCGGCATTTTGCCGGCCGGGCCGATGTGCATTTCGTACGCCGCGTGATCACGCGGGACGGCGATGCCGGCAACGAGGATCACAGAAGCGTTTCCGATGCCGACTTCGACGCGATGGAACAGGCCGGCGCCTTCGCCGTCTCCTGGGAAGCACATGGCTTGAAGTACGGCATTCCAGCTGATGTCGCCGAGGAGCTGGTGCAGGGAAATCTGGTCATCGCCAATGGCTCGCGCTCGGCTTTGCACCACTTCCAGAGTGCATTTCCGCGGCTGAAGGTCATCAACATCACGGCTACACGCGAAGTGCTGGCCGAGCGGTTGATGGCGCGCGGACGCGAGAGCCGCGAAGACGTGCTAAAGCGGCTGGAGAGAAGCTCGCTGACCGTTGAGGGCAGCTACGACGTCGCCGATATCGACAATAGCGGCACGCTCGAAGAGGCCGAACGCGCGATGGTTTCGGTACTGGAAGCGCTGATTGGGACGTGAGGGAGGCTGGGTGCCGCTCCATCTCGCCCCTGGCGGGCGAGAAAGCAATTTCACTGGTTTAGGAATTGCGGTACGAAACCTTCCACGAGTTCAAAGCCAAGCGCAATTTCTAAGCCATTGAAATTACAAGAGAGGGGTCCTTTCTTCCTCATCCTACGTCTGGCAAGCCGGTGCGCCCCTTCCTCCCCCCGCCCTTGCAAAATCTAGCACTTAGCCTGGCGGCTAAATGCTGATTTTGCTTTCCCGCCCGCAAGGGGCGGGATAGGCAGCCTCAGTGCGCCTCATCCCAATTGTGCGCAGCGCGCGCATCGACCTTCAGCGGCACAGCCATATCGACCGCCGGCATGGCGGCATTTTCCATGACCGAGACGATGATCGGCGTCGTGCGCTCGACATCGGCATCCTCGACTTCGAAGATCAGTTCGTCATGCACCTGTAAAAGCATGCGGACGCGCTCGCCAAGCCCGGCCGAAGTGAGAGCCGGCTCCATCTTGATCATGGCGCGGCGGATGACGTCGGCGGCCGAACCCTGGATCGGCGCATTGATCGAGGCGCGCTCGTTGAAGGCGCGGACGGAAGGGTTGGAGGAGCGGATTTCCGGGAAGTGGATGCGGCGGCCGAAGATGGTCTCGACATAACCCTTGTCACGCGCGGCCTGCTTGGCGCCTTCCATGTAATCGCGGATGCCGGGGAAGCGCTCGAAATACTTCTTGATATAGTCGCCGGCTTCCGAGCGCTCGATCGAGAGCTGGTTGGCGAGGCCGAAGGCGGAGATGCCGTAGATGATGCCGAAGTTGATCGCCTTGGCGCGGCGGCGCACCTCGCTCGGCATGCCATCCACCGGCACGCCGAACATTTCGGATGCCGTCATCGCGTGAATGTCGATACCGTCTTCGAAGGCCTGCTTGAGCTGCGGGATATTGGCGACGTGCGCCAGCACGCGCAGTTCGATCTGGCTGTAGTCGGCGGAGACGAGCTTGTGGCCCGGCGTCGAAATGAAGGCCGTGCGGATCTTGCGGCCTTCCGCCGTGCGCACCGGAATATTCTGCAGGTTCGGCTCGGAGGAGGACAGACGTCCGGTCGTGGTCGATGCCAGCGAATAGGAGGTGTGAACGCGCTTCGTCTCGGGATGGACGTAGCTCGGCAGCGCATCCGTATAGGTCGATTTCAGCTTGGTGAGCTGGCGCCAGTCGACGATCTTGCGCGGCAGTTCGAAGCCGGCCGCCGCCAGATCCTCCAGCACCTGCGCCGAGGTGGACCATTGTCCGGTCTTGGTCTTGTTGCCGCCGGCCAGTCCCATCTTGCCGAAGAGGATATCGCCGAGCTGCTTCGGCGAGCCGATATTGAAGCGTTCGCCGGCCAGCGTATAGATCTCGTCTTCCAGCCGCGCCGCGCCCTGCGCCAGCTCGCCTGAAAGGCGAGAGAGGATCTGCCGGTCGATGGTGATGCCGCGCTCTTCCATGTGGGCAAGCACCGGCACCAGAGGCCGCTCCAACCGCTCATAGACGACTGAGAGTTTTTCTGCCGCAAGTCGTGGTTTCAGCACCAGCCAGAGACGCAGCGTCACATCGGCATCTTCGGCGGCATAGGCCGTGGCGCGGTCGATATCGACGAGGTCGAAGGTGACGTTAGACCTGCCGCTACCGGCCACATCCTTGTAGGCGATCGGCTTATGGCCGAGCCAGCGCTCCGAAAGGCTGTCCATGCCATGCGTGGCATTGGCGCCGCCGTCGAGCACATAGGACAGGAGCATCGTGTCGTCGAACGAGCGTGTCTCGATGCCGTAGCGCTTCATCAGCAGATAGTCGTATTTGAGGTTCTGCGCGATCTTCAGGATGGAGGCATCCTCGAGCAGATCCTTCAGGCGCGCCAGCGCGTCGCGAAGCGGAATCTGATTGTCGGCGAGGCCGCCGCCGAGGAGATCGCCGACGCCGGTCTTGTGGCCGAGTGGAACATAGGCGGCGCGAATGGAGGCACCAGTCGGATCATCGCGGTTGTCGGCGATCGCCAGCGAAAAGCCGGCGATCTCCGCCTGCATGACATCGAGCGATGTCGTTTCCGTATCGAAGGCGACGATGCCCGTCTCGCGCGCATCCGCGATCCATTGATCGAGCGTGGCGATATCGCGGATGGTCACATATTTCGAATGGTCGATCGGCGCATTCGCGAAACTCGCGGCGCGGGCCTTGGCAAGATCTTCAGGCTCAGCCGTGCCGTCCAAAGCCAGACGCGCCTTGGCCGATGGCGCCGGGACAGATGCCCCTTCGGCCTCGACCGTGCTGCCGGCAACAAGATCGACATTCTCGCCGATATCGAGATCCGGGCCATGGGCGGCTTCGCCCCATTCGATCTTGACGACGGAAGGCTCGATCGCCGCCGCATCGCAGTCGCAGGCTTCCGCCACGCGCCGGGTCAGCGTGGTGAATTCCATGGTCTTCAGGAAGCCGATCAGCTTCGGGCCGTCCTGAGGTTCCAGCATCAATGTATCAAGCGCCAAATCCAGCGGCACATCGGTCCTGAGCGTCACCAGCTGGCGGGAAATGCGGGCAAGCTCAGCATTGGCGATGATGTTTTCGCGGCGCTTCTGCTGCTTGATCTCGCCAGCGCGGGCGAGCAGCGTGTCAAGATCGCCGAACTCCTCCAGAAGCTGCGCCGCCGTCTTCGGCCCGATACCGGGAATGCCGGGGACGTTGTCGACGGAATCGCCGGTCATGGCCTGCAGGTCGATCATCTTGTCCGGCGGCACGCCCCATTTCTCGACGACGTCGGGAATGCCGATCTGCTTGTCCTTCATGCTGTCATACATGTGGACCATCGGCGTCACGAGCTGCATCAGGTCCTTGTCGGACGAGATGATCGTCACGTCGGCGCCGGTCGCCTCGGCCTGACGGGCATAGGTGGCGATGATATCGTCCGCCTCGAAGCCGTCGGTCTCGATGCAGGGCAGGTTGAAGGCGCGGGTCGCCTCGCGGATGAGGCCGAATTGCGGGATCAGTTCTTCCGGCGGCGCCGAGCGATTGGCCTTGTATTCCGGGAAGATGTCCTTTCGGAAGGTCTTCGAAGAATAGTCGAAGATAACAGCGAAATGCGTCGGCGTCACACCGACCGAGGTATCGCGCGCCGAGGTCAGCAGCTTCCAAAGCATATTGCAGAAACCGGAGACGGCGCCGACAGGCAATCCGTCGGACTTGCGCGTCAGCGGCGGCAGTGCGTGAAAGGCCCGGAAAATGAAGCCGGAGCCGTCGACGAGAAAGAGATGATCACCTTTTTTCATGGAAGCATGGATAGCGTGGCACACTTCCAACGTCCATATAAACTTCTGCTTTTGCAGTCTGTGGAAAGAGCGAAATCTCTCACTGAAACGTTACTAAGTTTTAATCAATCTAATCTGCGCATTCCCTTGAAAAACCACATTTGGAATCACAAATCTTAGTCACCGGCGATTGATTTGCCGAGGGTCTGACAACCGGCCTGTCCCCCGCCATGTCAGACTTGGACAAAGGCCTATCCCCTCTCCGGGCCTTTGTCCCCCCTTTTATGAGCCGCCATGGCGAACCTCCAGGCCATGGCGGCTTTTTCGTGTCGAAAAATGCAACCTTGGAACGTGGAAAAAGCGCCCGAAGTTGCTGATTTTCGAGCGCCTCTACCCGAGAAATTGCCGATTGTCTTGATTCTGAATTGTCGGCATATTTGCAATCATGGGATTTAATCGGATGGACTCCGCCGCCTACCTTGCCAGTCAGATGGCAAAGGGATTTGCTCGCTCGTTACACCAACGCGCGGCGAAACTCGGTTTTTCCCCCGGTCAGTTTCCGATCCTGCTGGAATTATGGTCCGAAGACGGGCTTACGCAGAAACAATTGCTGGAACGGGTCGATATCGAGCAGGCGACGATGGCCAATACTCTGTCGCGCATGGAACGCGATGGGCTGGTGGAGCGCCGTCCGCATCCCTCGGACAAGCGGGCGCAACTGATTTTCCTGACGAGCCGGGCGGCGGCGATGGAGGCGGAGGCTATCGAAGCCGCGATGGCCGCGGATAAGGAGCTCCTGAAAGATTTCCGCTATTTCGAGCGCGAGCTTTTGCTGGAATATATCCGGCGCGTCCTGGACAACGCCAAGCGGCTCTAGAGCGCTTCAGTTTTTCACGGAAGCTCTGAACCGCTCTATCGCTTTGTTGTCTCGCAATTCCGGACGGAAAACCGCTGCGCACTTTTCCTGGAACTGCTCTAGGATTGCCCGACCGCCTTAACCAGGACGGAGTGGTGCTGGCTAGGCCCCACATCCGGCTTGCCGAAGAATATCCCTTGAAGCTGCGCGCAACCTTCCTCGATGACGATGCGGCGTTGGGTTTCCGTTTCCACGCCTTCGGTCACGACGGGCATGTTCAGGCTGTGCCCAAGGCCGATGATGGCGCGCACGATCGAGCGCGCCGCGGGATCGTGTTCGAGGGCGCTGGTGAAGCTGCGATCGACCTTGATCTTATCGAAGGGGAAGGCGCGCAGGTTGCTGAGCGAGGAAAAGCCGGTGCCGAAATCATCCATGACCACGCGGACGCCGAGACGATGCAGCCGCTGCAATGTCGCGATGACAACCGTCCGTTCGCGCATCAGGGCCGCTTCGGTAATCTCCAGCTCGAGGCGCTGCGGCTCAAGACCGGTTCTTCGCAAAATCCCTTCAATCTGGTCATAGAGGGTGGGGATCATGAATTGCAGCGGCGAGAGGTTGACAGCGACATTCGCAGGCTCGCTCCAGCGCGTCGCCTCCTGACATGCCTGCTGCAGCACCCATTCACCGATCGCGACGATCGATCCGCTTTCCTCGGCAATGGGAATGAAGGTCTCCGGATCGATCAAGCCCCGATCCGGATGCGCCCAGCGCAACAGCGCCTCGTAGCCACTGACACTGTCGCTGCCGACGTCGTAGATCGGCTGGTATTCCAGAAAGAGCTGCCTGCGCAGAATGGCCTGGCGCAGATCGTTCTCAAGTTGGCGGCGCGTGCGCACGGCCTTGTCCATTTCGGCATCGAAGAAACAGGCGTGGCCCCGGCCGGCGCGCTTGGCGCGATAAAGCGCCGTATCGGCATTGGCATACAGCTGCTCGGTGCTGGCGCCATCGCGCGGATAGATGGCGATGCCGAGACTGACGCCGACGGCCGTGGGATCGCGCGCCGTATCCATCTCCATGGCGAATTCGGCAAGAATGCGCTCGGCAAGACGCGTGGCGCCCGCCGGCTGCTGGCGCTTGGGCTGGATGATGGCGAATTCGTCGCCGCCGAGCCTCGCCACCGTATCGCCCTCTTCGATGATGCGTTGCAGGATGCCGGCGACCTTGCAAAGGATACGATCTCCTTCAACATGGCCGAAGATGTCGTTGATCGCCTTGAAGCGATCGAGGTCCAGGCAGAAGATGGCGACTTCGCCGCCTTTGCGGTTGGCCATCTGCAGCGCCTGGCGCATGCGCTGGTCGAACAGCGAGCGATTGGGCAGGTCCGTCAGGATATCGTGATGGGCCAGATGCTCGATCATCTGCTGTGCCTGGCGCGGCTCCGTCAGGTCGCGCACCACCAATACGCTGCATTCGTGGCCGCGATAGGTGATGGAGCGCCGCACGGTTTCGACAGGGATCGTCTTGCCGTCTGAGCCCGAAAGCGTCGTCTCGAGCGGAATGGCCGCCTCGGCATGGGCCTCCATGTCGAGCGTCAGGAAGGCTTCGGGCGCCAGGCCCGTCACCTGCTGGGCGGACCATCCGGAAATGGCAAAGAAGCGTTCGTTCGCATCGATGATGCTGCCGTCGCGGACGATGAGCAATCCCTCGAGCGAAGCGTTGGCGAAGCCGCGGAGATCGGTCAAATGACGGTCGATGAAGATCGCTCCGAGGGCGATGAGAATGAGGCCCGTCGCGGCAGCCATGGCGATGCCGGCAAGGATGCTTCGATCGATAGAGACGATGGTGGCGGACATATCCGCCTCTGGCGTCAGCGTCACACCGCTCATCGCGGTGAAATGCAGCGAGCAAATTGCCAGCAGCAGGAGAAGAGCGCCGGCAATAATGCGCCTGACGCCATGAAGGCTGCGAAATGCAAGGAAGGCCAGCGAGGAGAAAACGGCACCGACGACGATGGAAATGGCGACGCGCTGCAAGTCATAGGAAAGCTCTGCCGAGGCCTCGATGGCCTGCATGCCGCTGAAGTGCATGGCGCCAATTCCAAACGCCATCAGGATGCCACCGACAGCAAAGGAAACGCCGTTATCCCACTCGAAGGCGATGGCGATGGCAAGCCAGGAGCCGATGATGGCAAGAACCACCGAAAGCACGGTCAGCGAAAGACCATAGTAGATGGAGAGCCTGCTCTGATAGGCGAGCATGGCGATGAAATGCGTCGCCCAGATGCCGATGCCGCTGGCGAAGGCCGCAGCGGCGATCCAATAGCGACGCTGATGCGACTGGCATTCCTGTGCACGGGAGAACAGAAGCATGGTGGCAAGACTGCCGATGAGGCAAATGACCGCTGCAACGAGAATGAGCCTGAAGTCATGATCGTCACGAATGCATGCAACCACTGAAAACATTACACGTCTCCAGAATATCTTCTGGATCGACGTTATTTCTAATACTCTAAAAAACTTGTAAACTACATACGCAACTAATCACATAAGAGCGCGCTCAACCAAACCGGCAAGTTACGGTAAATTTTCAGTTTTAGCGCCTCGAAACCAACCGGGCTTTGGTCTATCGTCCCTCCAAATCTCATGTAAGGAGTCGGATATGACCGATCTATCGCCCGTTCTTGACCGTGCCGATCAGAACCTCCCTTCCAGCCTCGACAATCTCTTCGAACTGTTGCGCATCAAGTCCATTTCGACGGATCCGGACTACAAGGCGGAATGCCGCAAGGCGGCGGAGTGGCTGGTCGCCTACCTGAACTCGCTGGGCTTCAAGGCCTCCGTGCGCGACACGCCCGGACATCCGATGGTGGTCGCCGATCACGATGCCGCCAGCGCCGATGCACCGCATGTGCTCTTCTACGGCCATTACGACGTTCAGCCGGTCGATCCGATCGAGCTCTGGGACAGCGATCCCTTTGCGCCCGAGATCAAGGACATGGGCAATGGCCGCAAGATCCTGACCGGCCGCGGCACCTCCGACGACAAGGGCCAGCTGATGACCTTCGTCGAGGCGGTGCGCGCCTACAAGGAAACCAGGGGCGCACTTCCGGTGCGCATCACCATCCTGTTCGAAGGCGAGGAGGAATCCGGCTCGCCCTCGCTCAAGCCTTTCCTCGAAGCCAATGCCGCCGAACTGAAGGCGGATTTCGCCCTCGTCTGCGATACCGGCATGTGGGATGGCGATACACCGGCGATCTCTGCCGGCCTGCGCGGACTGGTGGGCGAGGAGATCGTCATCACCGCAGCCGATCGCGACCTGCATTCGGGCCTTTTCGGCGGCGCTGCCGCCAATCCAATCCACATTCTGACCGATATTCTTGCCGGCCTGCATGACGAGACAGGGCGCATCACGCTTCCCGGCTTCTATGAAGGCGTCGAGGAAACGCCCGCCAACATCAAGGCCTCCTGGGAGAAGCTTGGCATGACGGCCGAAAAGTTCCTTGGCGAAGTCGGCCTGTCGATCCCCTCGGGCGAAAAGGGCCGATCGGTGATGGAACTCACCTGGGCACGGCCGACGGCGGAAGTGAACGGGATTACGGGCGGCTATACCGGCGCCGGCTTCAAGACCGTGATTGCGGCCAAGGCATCGGCGAAGGTTTCGTTCCGTCTCGTCGGCCAGCAGAACCCGGCGGCGATCCGCGAGAGCTTCCGCGCCTATGTGCGCTCCAAGATCCCTGGGGATTGCTCGGTGGAGTTTCATGAGCATGGCGGCTCGCCGGCCATCCAGCTTTCCTACGATTCGCCAGTACTGACCAAGGCCAAGACCGCGCTTTCCAGCGAATGGCCGAAGCCCGCCCTCATCATCGGCATGGGCGGCTCGATCCCGATTGTCGGCGATTTCCAGAGGATGCTTGGCATGGAATCGCTGCTCGTCGGTTTCGGCCTCTCCGATGACCGCATCCATTCGCCGAACGAGAAATACGAGCTGCGCTCTTATCACAAAGGCATCCGTTCCTGGGTCCGCATCCTCGACGCGCTCGCCAACTAAGCGGTCTGCGGGTGCGCATGCTTTTTGCGCGCCCGCGGCCATTCCCACCAGACGGCAGGAATGCTGCAGCCCTGGCAGCGCGGCCGGACTGCCATCAGGCATTTCGCAGCGATCAATGAGATAGAATATGGGGATCTGGATCGATACCGATATGGGATTCGACGACATCGCCGCCATCTTGGTGGTGGCGCATTCGGATCTCGTCATCGATGGCGTTTCGCTTGTCAGCGGCAATGCCCCGCTCTCCCATGTCCAGGCCAATGCAGCGAGCGCCGCTGCCGTCTTCAACTGGACCTTTCCGATCCATACCGGCCGCGAGCTGCCTGTGCTTTGCAGGCTGGAAACGGCGCAAGGTATTCTCGGCCAGAGCGGCATTCCCACCACAGGCAAAAGCCTGCCGCCGGCGGGTCCGCTTCCATTCAGCGATGCTTTTACCGAGCTATGCAACTGGCTTTCCGACGGCAATGGGCCGAAGCGCATCCTGGCGCTTGGACCGCTGACGAACATCGCCGCCGTGGCGCTGGCGCGTCCGGACCTCGCCGCCCGCATCGACGAGCTGACATGGATGGGCGGGGGCGTCACCGCCGGCAACCACACGGCCTCGGCTGAGTTCAATGCCTTTGCCGACCCGGAGGCGCTTGCCATGGTGCTGGCGCATGGCCTGCCGCTGCGCATGATCGATCTCGACATCTGCCGCAAGATCCTGGCCTGGCCGGAGGATGTTGCCCGCCTCCGCGAGATCGCCAGCGAAAAGGCGCAGCTGCTCGCCGATCTGCTGGAGGGCTATGTCAACATCGCCATCAGCCGCGGCAGGCCGGCCATGGCGATCTATGATCCGACGGCGGCGGCCATTTTCGTGGAGCCTGGGATCGCAACGCTTCGGCATGCCCGGATCGACGCGGAATTGCACGGGCAGCATACGCGCGGGCGCACCATCATCGAAACGCGCGCCTCGCATGCTGAGTTCAACGCCCATTTCGCTGCCGAAATCGATGCGGAGAAGGCCCGCCGGATCATATTCGACGCGCTGCTGCGGGAGGCCGGCCGATGAGCAGGGATGGCGACGAACCGGCAGACCTGAATGTTCCGGAGCTGCGTTTACGCGCGATCGCCGCCGCTCGTGGCGATCAACCCTTCGACCTGCTGATTGCGGGCGGCCGCCTTGTCGACATGGTGACCGGCCAGATCCGCGCCACCGATATCGGCATCGTCGGCCCGCTGATCGCCAGCGTACATGCGCCCGGCAGCCGCACCGATGCGGCGCGGACGATCGATGCCGAAGGCTGCTTCCTTTCGCCCAGCCTGATCGACACGCATATGCATATCGAAAGCTCGATGGTGACGCCGGCGACCTATGCCGAGGCCGTCCTGCCGCGCGGGGTGACGACCATCGTCTGGGATCCGCATGAATTCGGCAATGTCCACGGTCTCGACGGCGTGCGCTGGGCGATCGAGGCGACGCGGCAACTGCCGCTGCGGGTAATACCGCTGGCGCCATCCTGCGTGCCGTCCGCGCCGGGGCTGGAGATCGCAGGCGCCGATTTCGACGCGGCTGCGATGGCTGAGATGCTGGCGTGGCCCGATATCGGTGGCGTGGCCGAGGTCATGACCATGCGCGGCGTCATCGACGGCGATCCGCGCGCCACCCATATCGTCAATGCCGGATTGCATGCAGGCAAGATGGTCTGCGGCCACGCCCGCGGGCTCGAGAGCGCCGATCTCAACGCCTTCATGGCGGCCGGCGTCTCCTCCGACCACGAGCTGACGTCCGGCGCCGACCTTTTGGCAAAACTTTCGGCGGGCCTTGCCATCGAGCTGCGCGGCTCGCACGACCATCTGCTGCCGGAATTCGTCGACGTCATCAACGATCTCGGCTTTCTGCCGCAGACCGTGACGCTCTGCACCGACGACGTCTTTCCCGACGAACTTCATGAAAGCGGCGGCCTCGACGATGTGGTGCGCCGTCTCGTCGGCTATGGTCTGAAGCCTGAATGGACCTTGCGGGCGGCAACGCTGAATGCCGCCATGCGGCTGGGGCGCAGCGATCTGGGCCTGATCGCGGCCGGACGGCGCGCCGACATCATGCTCTTCGAGGATCTTCAGGAGTTCAGGGCGAGGCATGTGATCGTCAATGGCATCGTGATTGCCGGAGCGGGCCGGATGATCAGCGCAATCGAGCCGACCGATGCCGCTTTGCTGTGCAATTCGGTCAAGCTGACATCGTTCAGCGACAATGATTTCCGTGTGGCGGCGACCGGCAGCCGTGTGCGGCTTGCGACCATCGATCAGCCGCGCTTCACGCAATGGGGTGAAATCGAGGCCGACGTGGCAGACGGCTTTGTCGTGCCACCAGCGGAAACGGCCATGATTGCCGTCGCCCATCGTCATGGCAAGGCGGACGGCCTGCCGCGCGTCGGCTTCCTGACGGGCTGGGGCGAATGGCGCGGCGCCTTCTGCACCACGGTTTCGCATGACAGCCACAACCTGACTGTTTTCGGCGGCAACGCGGAAGATATGGCGATTGCCGCCAACGCCGTCATCGCGGCCGGCGGCGGACTTGCGGTGGCCCGCGACGGCAAGATCGAGGCGCTGCTGCCGCTGCCGCTCTCCGGGCTGGTCAGCGATGCGCCGCTTGCGGAAACCGCCAACGCCTTCCGCACCGTCCGCGAGGCAATCGACGCCATCGTCGACTGGAACCCGCCCTACCTTGTCTTCAAGGCTTGCTTCGGCGCAACGCTTGCCTGCAATGCCGGGCCGCACCAGACAGATCGCGGCATCGCCGATGTTGCGACCGGCAAGGTTTTGGAGACGCCGGTGCTTGGGGAGGGTTAGGTTCTTCGGGTATGTGGGCTAAGCGTTCGTGGATGGTGCGCACCCCCCTCTGTCGCTGTCGCGACATCTCCCCCACAAGGGGGGAAATCGTTGGGAGACCGCCGCACCATTTAGAAAAGTAACGAGCTCAGCTTCAACAGATTCGATGTTAGCTTGAGGCAAGAGAGTGCCCCCGGGTTATCAATCTCCCCCCTTGTGGGGGAGATGTCACGAAGTGACAGAGGGGGGTATCGGAGGCGCGGCAACTTATAGAGAGCCCTTACCCCCAAAATCCCGCCCCACCAGCGTCGTCCTGAAGGCCACATCCGAGGCGATCGCATTGTCGTAGAACTGTAGAACGCATCGCCCGCGGTCGATGGCGGGAATCACCTGCTTCAACTCAAATGATGCTCAAGCGCCGAGCTTGCTGAAGACATGCGCCTTTCCGAGAACGGTCACCGAAACCATGCTGCCGATCTCGGGCAGGCCGACGCCGGAGCTTTTGATGTTCAATGTCTCCGAACCGTTGGCATTGGACAAGACGACCGTTACCGCGCAGACGGCGCCGCCGAATTCGATTTCAGTGACCTTGCCGATGCAGGCCGCACCCGCGCCGGCATCATCGAGGCCGGCCAGACGCAACTGTTCGGGCCGCAGCATGATATCGGTGCGTCCTTGCCGGCTCTCGGCGTCGACCGGAATGTGACCGAGGACGCATTTGGCCGATCCGTTGCCGATATCGGCCGGCAGCACGAGGGCGTCGCCGAGGAAGAGCGCGGTCTCGCGATCCCTGGGGCTGAGATAGAGTGCTTGCGGCGTTCCCGCCTGAATGAGCTTGCCCTCGCGCAGGACGGCGACCTGATCCGCGAAGGACAGGGCTTCCGCCTGATCATGCGTCACCAGAACCGCGGTGATGCCGGCAATCTGCAGCACGCGGGCGACCGCCTTTCGCATGTTCTCGCGCAGGCCGGTATCGAGAGCGGAAAAGGGCTCGTCGAGCAGCATCAGCTTCGGCTTGCGCCCAAGCGCCCGCGCAAGTGCGACGCGCTGCTGCTGGCCGCCCGAAAGCTGATGCGGGCGGCGATCAAGCATGCCGCGGTCGAGCTCGACCATATCGATGAGGGCATTGATGCGCTGGTCGCGGTCGCGCGCGCCGCGCTCCATGCCGAAGCCGATATTTTCCGATACGCTCAGATGCGGGAACAGGGCGCCGTCCTGCGAGACGATGCCGATGCCGCGGCGATGCGCCGGCACGATCGCCTCTCCATCCGCCAGGGTCTCGCCCTCCAGCACCACCTGCCCCGCATTGGGGATCTCGAAGCCGGCGATGATGCGCAGCAGTGTCGTCTTGCCCGAACCGGACGGGCCGACGATCGCCGTGCGGCTGCCGGCGGCGATCGTGAGGTCGATATTGTCAAGCGCATGCACGCGGCCATAGTGCTTGCTGATATTCTTGATCGCCAGAAAGGTCATTGTCCGGCCGTCCGCTTGGATTGCACATAAAGAAGAAGGGTGAGCGGCAGCGACAGGACGACCATCATGAAGGCGTAGGGTGCCGCCGAAACATAATCGATCTCGCTGGTCAGCGACCAGAATTTGGTTGCCAGCGTTTCCGTGCCGTTGGGAGAGAGCATCAGCGTCGCTGTCAGCTCATTGGTGATGCCGAGCGCAACAAGCGCCACGCTGGCGGCAAAGCCGGGAGCGGCAAGACGTAGAGTGATCTGCCGCACGGCCTGCGCGGGCGTACGGCCAAGCGCCATGGCGGCGCGCTCGAGCTCGACGGGCGCCTGGGCGATGCTGGCGCGCAGGCCGACCATGGCGCGCGGCAGGAACAGCAGGACATAGGCGAGCAGCAGGGTCGCAAAGGTCTGATAGAGCGGCAGGACCAGCCGGACGGTGATGGACACCAACGCGAGTGCGACGACGACGCCCGGCAGCGAGCCGACATAATAGTGGCAGGCTTCGAGAATGCGCTGCAGCCGGCCCGGCGCGCGCACCGACAGCCAGGCCATGGGGGTTGCCGCAATGGTGGCGAGCAGGCCGCCGGCGATGGCCAGAACAATGGTCTGCAGCAGGGCGGAGCCGACCGTATCGATCCGCCAGATATCCGTGCCGCCAAGATAAAGCCAGCGTGCCAGGGTTACGAAGGGAATGCCGAGCGCCAGCACGGCGGTCACAACAGGCAGCGCGACGGCTGGAGCAACGAACCAGCCGAGGCGGCGGCGATCGGCCGGGCGGGCGGCACCCGAACCGATGCGGGCATAGCGCTCGTTGCCGCGCACCAGCACCTCGAAGCCGAGCAGCAGCAGGCAGCAGAAGACGAGGACGCCGCCGAGCATGTTGGCGGCCGGGCTGTTATAGGCCGATTGGAACTGGTCGACGATGGCGGTCGAGAAAGTATCGAAGCGGATCATCACGTAGAGACCGTATTCCGCCAGGAGATGCAGGCCGATCAGCAGCGAGCCGCCACAGATGGCGAGGCGAAGCTGCGGCAGGATCGCGCGGAAGAAGACGCGCCAGGGGTCGAGGCCGAGCGAGGCCGCCGCATCCTCGATCGCCGGATCGAGCCGGCGCAGGGCGGCCGCGACGGGCAGATAGAGAAAGGGAAAATAGGCGAGCACCGATACCAGCACGCCGCTCCAGAGCCCGCGCATGCCGGGCACGAGGCTGACCCAGGCATAGCTGTGCACGAAGGCGGGCACGGCAAGCGGCGCCGCGGCCAGCCAGGACCAGAGGCGGGCGCCGGGAATGTCGGTGCGCTCCGTCAACCAGGCGAGCGTGACAGCCAGCAGAATGCACAGCGGGATGGTGCAGACTTCAAGCAGGACGGTGTTGACGAGCAGCTCGCCGACGCGATTGCGGAAGATCAGGGCCACGACTTCGGCCCAGCCGGTATCGATCGTGATCCAGACGATGAAGCCGAGCGGCACCAGGCTCAGAAGCGCAACGATGGACGCAAGGGCGACGACGGAGGCATGCCGAACGCGGCTGCGGGGAGCGGCCGTCAACTGGGGCATTCGCATGGCGGCAGGCTCGCCGGCATATGTGTTCTTCTGCAGCAAATCTAAGCTGCCTTTCACGCCCTGAAATAGGAAGGCAACCGCCGCTGACGGCGATTGCCCGATCGATCAGCCTTGAGGCCATCCGTATGCCCCTAGCAGGGCATGCGACCGGGATGCAAGAGCCGAGCCCGTCCGAAAGCGTTCGAAACGCGTTGCGGCGCGGGCTTTCGTCTTAGATGAGCCCTGCTTCCGTCATCAGGTCGGTGACCTTCTTGCTGTTCAGCTTCGAAGGTTCGACCTTCGGTGCCTGCAGGTCGGCGAGGGGCACCAGTTTCGGGTTGGAAGCAGCGCCATTGCCGACGGCATATTCATAGGAGTTGCCATCGCGCAGAACCGCCTGGCCGCCCTTGCCGGTGATCCACTTCAGGAACGCCTGGGCGTCCTTCTGATGCTGGCTCGATGCCAGGACGCCGCCGCCGGAGATGCTGACGAAAGCGCCGGGATCCTGGTTCTTGAAGTAATGCAGGGCGACGTTCTTGCTGTTTTCGCCGGTCTTGGCCTGATCGCCGAACCAATAATAGTGATAGATCACCGCGCCTTCGACCTCGCCGGCATTGACGGCCTTCATGGCGACGCTGTTGCCCTTGTAGAAGCTGGCATTTTCCTTCATGGCCTTCAGCCAGGCGCGGGTGGCATCCTCGCCCTTCAGTTCCAGAAGCGCGCTGACGATCGCCTGGAAATCGGCGCCGGCCGGAGAAGCGCCCCAGCGGCCCTTCCACTTGGGATCGGCGAGATCGAGCATCGACTTCGGCAGATCGGCTTCCTTCAGCTTGGTCTTGTCATAGGCAAAGACCGTGGAGCGGGCGGCAACGCCGACCCAATTGCCGTCGGCGGCCTTGAAGGTTTCCGGCACCTGGGCGAGCGTAGCGGCATCGACCGGAGCGAAAAGCTTGTTGGCATCGACCAGTGCCATGCCTGGAGAGTTTTCCGTCAGATAGACGTCGGCAGGCGAAGCAGCGCCCTCCTGAACGATCTGGTTGGCGAACTGCATGTCGCTACCGTTGCGAATCGTGACCTTGATGCCGGTTTCCTTGGTGAAGCCATCCGCCCATGCCTGCGTCAGCGCTTCGTGCTGGGCGTTATAGACGACGATGCCCTCGGAATCGGCAGCATTCGCCATCATCGGAGCAACGGCAAGGCCCGCGGCAAGTGCCAGCGCGCTGGTGAGATGAGAAAAGGAAAAAGTCATTAAGTCCTCTCGCTTGAAAAGCGCCACCACCGGGCGGCAATGCGGTAGCCTATATTTTTCCTGACCATTATTTTCAAGTTTACAGTTAGGCCTAGTTATCACAAAAGTTTGAAAACAGAGTCAAGTTTTGATGACACCCAGTTTCGAGGCATGCTCGACCCGATGAGCTTTGTGAAGCCACCGAACCGGCAAATCCATGCCGGCGGCGGGATTGAAGAATGCGGACGCGGCATCGGTGATTGCGTGCCTCATACGTTCGATCTGAACGAAAAAGGCCGCGGCACTTTCGCGCCGCGGCCTTTTCAATTTCGATCATTCGGTCTCAGTTGTCTCGCGTCTCCAGGGTCTTGCTGAAGAAGATCGCAACCAGCGTGCAGACGACGCCCGACAGCAGATAAAGGCTGGTATAGACGAGGCCGAACTGGCTGGAGAGGGCAAGTGCCACGAAGGGCGCGAAGCCCGCACCGATCAGCCAGGACAGATCCGACACGAGGGCCGAGCCGCTGTAACGATAGTTCTGGCTGAAGCGCGAGGCACTGGCGCCGGCCGCCTGACCGAAGGAGAGGCCGAGCAGCGTGAAGCCGAGAACCACGTAGATGTGACGGCCCGTGACGCCGCCATCGAGCAGCCAAGGCGCGACGAAAGCGAAGCAGGCGATCAGCACGGCACCGATGGCGAGCTGATTGCGGCGGCCGATCCGGTCGGCGAGCATGCCGGAACAGATGATGGCGAGAATGCCGCAGATCGCGCCCAGGAATTCCATCAGCAGGAACGAACCGGGGGTCTGCTCGCTATAAAGCGTGACCCAGCCGAGCGGGAAGACCGTGACCAGATGGAAGGTGGCAAAGCTTGCCAGCGGCACGAAGGCGCCGATCAGGACGTCCCGGCCATGCACGCGCAGCAGTTCCGTCATCTTCACGGGCTCAAGCTCATGGCGTTCGAGCAGAGTGCCGAATTCTTCCGTCGCCACCAGACGCAGGCGGGCAAAGAGCGCCACGACGTTGACCGCGAAGGCGCAGAAGAAGGGATAGCGCCAGCCCCAATCGAGGAAGTCCGCCGTCGAGATGCTCGTGACGAAATAGGCGAACAGGGCGCTGGCCAGCATGAAACCGATCGGCGCGCCGAGCTGGGGAATCATCGCATACCAGCCGCGGTGGTTGGTCGGGGCATTGAGTGCGAGGAGCGAGGCGAGACCATCCCAAGCGCCGCCGAGCGCAAGGCCCTGCCCGATGCGGAAGATCGCAAGCAGGATGATCGCATAGACGCCGACTTCGCTATAGCCGGGCAGGAAACTCATGGACGCCGTGGAACCGCCGAGCAGAAACAGGGCGATGGTCAATTTGACGCCGCGGCCATAGGCGCGGTCGATCGCCATGAAGATGAACGAGCCGATTGGACGCGCGATGAAGGCAAGCGCGAAGACCAGGAACGAAAGAAGCGTGCCATGCAGCGGGTCGGCGAAGGGGAAGATCAGCTTCGGGAAGACCAGGACCGATGCGATGGCATAGACGAAGAAATCGAAAAACTCGGACGTGCGACCGATGATCACGCCGATGGCGATATTGCCGGGAGCGACAGTGCCGCCCGCATGCATGCTGCGGGCATCGCTCTCAAGCGTTGAAGATGTGGGGTTCAATGATTCATGCGTAACGCTGACCATGCGCGGGAGCCTCCCTCTCCGAGCACGAATTCCTCCACGAATTCGCGCGTAATGAAAATGTCGATCAAACGTGCAAACATATCAAGTCTTGAGCATGAAATAATTCGCAAATCAGCGATCAAACCGGGCTTTTTCAGCCGTCGGCGCCGCATTCCGGATCAAGCATGAACCGCCGGCGATAGCCATTTGTTCCGTTCCGGGTATATTGGCGGCGACAAAAGCGAGGGACTCCACGGAAAACCTTCTGGATTTCTCGGGGTTTTCCCGATAGGTGGAACAGCATTCCATACCGCATTGCACCCGACTTGCTGCGGTGCGACGAAACACCTCATATCGTTCATGACCGCCGTCCTTTAGTCGCGGTAGGGTCGAAACAAAAAGAGCTTTAAGACGTGCTAAGACTATCGAAGATTTTCAGCCGTTTATCCGTCATTCCATTGTTTTTGCTGCTCTCCGGCTGCGATCTTGTGGTGATGGCCCCCTCCGGCGATATCGCCATGCAGCAGCGAGACCTCATCATCGTCTCGGTCGTGCTGATGCTGCTGATCATCATCCCGGTGATCTTCCTGACGCTGTTCTTCGCCTGGAGATACCGCCAGTCGAACAGCGAGGCGACCTACGAGCCGGATTGGCATCATTCGACGCGTCTCGAGCTGGTCATCTGGTCCGCTCCGCTCGCCATCATCATCGCGCTCGGCGCGGTGACCTGGATCAGCACCCATCAGCTCGACCCCTATAGGCCCCTCGACCGCATCGCCGCCGACAAGCCGCTCAGCGCCGACGTGAAGCCGCTGACGGTGGAAGTGGTCGCGCTCGACTGGAAATGGCTGTTCTTCTATCCGGAATACGGCATCGCGACCGTCAACGAGATGGCGGCCCCGGTCGACCGCCCGATCAACTTCAAGATCACGGCTTCGGCCGTCATGAACTCCTTCTTCATCCCGGCGCTGGCAGGCCAGATCTACGCCATGCCGGGCATGGAGACGAAGCTGCATGCCGTCATCAATCATCCGGGCGAATTCCAGGGCATGTCGGCCAATTACAGCGGCGCCGGCTTCTCGAACATGCGCTTCAAGTTCCATGGTTTCAGCCAGGCTGACTTCGACCAGTGGGTCCAGAAGGCCAAGGGCCAGGGCACGGCGCTCGGCCGCCAGGAATATTTGACGCTTGCCAAACCCAGCGAACGCAACCCGGTGCAGTACTTCAACGCCGTCGACGATGGTCTCTACAATGCCATCCTCAACATGTGCGCCGATCCGAGCAAGATGTGCATGAGCGAAATGATGCATATCGACGCCAAGGGCGGCGGCGGCAAGGAGAGCCACGAAAACCGCGAGCGCCTGATCTACGACAATCGCGATGGCAGCTCGGCCGAAGTCACGCCCGTCAAGGCTGAGGGCGGCGCCGGCCACACCATGCAGCATGGAGACAACTCGATGCCGGGCATGGATATGGGCAACGGCTCTTCTTCCGATTCGTCGACCGGTTCGGCACAGCATCAGGGTCATTGATCCGGTGCGCTCCATAACAAGACATTCATAAGGGACAGAGGCAATCCATGTTTTCCAACCCGGACCTCTATAAATTCATCTTCGGTCGGCTGACGCTCGACTCGATTCCGTATCACGAGCCGATCCTCGTCGTGACCTTCATCGGCGTCGCCATCGGCGGTATCGCCCTTCTCGGCCTGCTGACCTATTTCCGCCTCTGGGGCTATCTCTGGAAGGAATGGTTCACCAGCATCGACCACAAGAAGATCGGCATCATGTATGTCGTGCTGGCGCTGATCATGCTGCTGCGCGGCTTTTCCGACGCGCTGCTGATGCGCCTGCAGCAGGCGATCGCCTTCAACGGATCCGAGGGCTATCTGCCGCCGCATCACTACGATCAGATCTTCACCGCCCACGGCGTCATCATGATCTTCTTCGTGGCGATGCCCTTCGTCACCGGCCTGATGAACCTCGTCGTGCCGCTGCAGATCGGCGCGCGCGACGTCTCCTTCCCCTTCCTCAACAACTTCTCGTTCTGGATGACGACGGCGGGCGCGATCGTCGTCATGATCTCGCTGTTCATCGGCGAATTCGCAAAGACCGGCTGGCTGGCCTATCCGCCGCTTTCCGGCATCGCCTACAGTCCGGACGTCGGCGTCGATTATTATATCTGGGGCCTACAGGTCGCGGGTATCGGAACGACGCTTTCGGGCATCAATCTGATCGCCACCATCGTCAAGATGCGCGCGCCGGGCATGACCTTCATGAAAATGCCGGTTTTCACCTGGACGTCGCTCTGCACCAACATCCTGATCGTCGCAAGCTTCCCGATCCTGACCGCGACGCTCGCTCTGCTGACGCTCGACCGCTACGCCGGCACGAACTTCTTCACGAACGACCTCGGCGGCAATCCGATGATGTATGTCAACCTCATCTGGATCTGGGGCCACCCGGAAGTCTACATCCTGATCCTGCCGGCTTTCGGCGTCTTCTCGGAAGTCGTCGCCACCTTCTGCGGCAAGCGCCTCTTCGGCTACGCCTCGATGGTTTATGCCACCTGCGTGATCATGATCCTCTCCTATCTCGTCTGGCTGCACCATTTCTTCACGATGGGCTCGGGCGCCAGTGTCAACTCCTTCTTCGGCATCACGACGATGATCATCTCGATCCCGACGGGTGCGAAGCTCTTCAACTGGCTGTTCACGATGTACCACGGCCGCATCCGCTACGAAGTGCCGATGCTGTGGACCGTCGGCTTCATGGTGACCTTCACCATCGGCGGCATGACGGGCGTCATGCTCGCGATCCCACCGGCCGACTTCGTGCTGCACAACTCGCTGTTCCTGATCGCCCACTTCCATAACGTGATCATCGGCGGCGTGCTCTTCGGCATGTTTGCGGGCGTCAACTACTGGTTCCCGAAGGCCTTCGGCTTCAAGCTCGATCCTTTCTGGGGCAAGATGAGCTTCTGGTTCTGGCAGATCGGCTTCTGGTTCGCCTTCATGCCGCTCTATATCCTCGGCCTGATGGGCGTTACCCGCCGCGTCAACCAGTTCGACGATCCGTCGCTGCAGATCTGGTTCATCATCGCCGCCTTCGGCGCCGGCCTGATCGCCATCGGCATCGCCTGCTTCCTCATCCAGCTCGCCGTCAGCTTCATGAAGCGCGAAGAACTTCGCGATCACACCGGCGACCCCTGGAACGGCCGTACGCTGGAATGGTCCACCTCGTCGCCGCCGCCGGCCTACAACTTCGCCTTCACGCCGATCGTCTACGATCACGACGCGTGGTGGGACATGAAGAACCGCGGCTTCAAGCGTCCGACGGAAGGCTTCATCCCGATCCACATGCCGAAGAATACCGGCACGGGCATCATCCTCGGCGTTCTCTCCATCGGCTTCGCATTCGGCATGATCTGGTACATGTGGTGGCTTGCCGCCATTACCTTCGCCGCGATGATCGTCATCACGATCGGCCATACCTTCAACTATAAGCGCGACTTCTACATTTCCGCCGACGAGGTCGTGGAGACCGAGAACGAGCGTACGAAGCAGCTCGCAGGACAGGTATAATCTATGACCTCTCAAACCGCACACGCTCCCAAGGATGGCGAAACGCCCGCCTTCTACCTGACGAAAGAGCATCATCCGGAAGGCAGCACGCTGCTGGGCTTCTGGCTCTACATCATGAGCGACTGCCTGATCTTCGCAGTCCTCTTCGCGACCTTTGCCGTGCTCGGCCACAGCTATGCGGCCGGCCCGTCTCCGGCCGACCTGTTCGAGCTGCCGCTCGTCGCCGTCAACACGGCGATGCTGCTCTTCTCCTCCATCACCTACGGCTTCGCCATGCTGGCGATGGAGAAAAACAACAAGTCGGGCACGCTGATGTGGCTGACGATCACAGGCATCTTCGGCGCACTCTTCATCTTCTTCGAACTTTACGAGTTCTATCACCTGATCCTCGACGGCGCCGGTCCGCAGCGCAGCGCCTTCCTGTCGGCCTTCTTCACGCTGGTCGGCACGCACGGTCTGCACGTCACCACCGGCATCGTCTGGCTGATCACGCTGATGGTGCAGGTCGGCCGGTACGGCCTGATCGCGGAAAACAAGCGTCGCCTGATGTGCCTTTCGATGTTCTGGCACTTCCTGGACGTCGTCTGGATCGGCGTGTTTTCCCTCGTCTACCTCATGGGAGTTCTCGGATGAGCTCGAACGCAGACCATTCGCATCATTCCGCCGACGCCCACGATCACGGCCATCATGGCGGCCACGAGGCCGCGCACGGCACCTTCAAGAGCTACATGACGGGGTTCATCCTCTCCGTCATCCTGACCGCCATTCCCTTCTGGCTGGTCATGGGCAAGGTTTTCTCCGATCCGGCCGTCACCGGCGCGATCGTCATGATCCTCGGCGCGATCCAGATCATCGTGCACATGATCTACTTCCTGCACATGAACACCCGCTCGGAAGGCGGCTGGAACATGATGGCGCTGATCTTCACCATCGTGCTTGTCATCATCGCCCTTTCCGGCTCGCTCTGGGTCATGCATCACCTCAACGCGAACATGATGCCCATGTCGCCCGAGATGATGCGCAACATGCCATAAGACCGAGCGGCGGGCCTTCAGGCGAAGGCCCGCCCTCTTCCCGGTGTGAAAATTCCGCCGGACGCTGCGCGGTGCATGCCTGAAAATGCCAGGAGCCGCAGCCGAATATTCCCGACCACGCGTGATCTTCAGCGAAGAGAATTGAATCTCCCGAAATCATGCGGCAGCGCGTCCCCGGAGACCAGCGCCATGACCGACATTTCCTCGACCACATCTAAGGGCAAGCCGCGCTCGACGCTTACCCTTGTCATCTGGGTATCGCTGCTGCTGCTCCTGACCGCGCTTCTCATCGGGCTCGGCACCTGGCAGGTGAAGCGGCTGCACTGGAAGCTGGATCTGATCGCCCGGGTCGACGCGCGCGTGCATGCGCCGGCGGTTCAGGCACCCGGCCCGGCACAATGGGCCGAGATCAACGCCGAAAACTCCGAATACAGGCATGTGCAGGCGAGCGGCATTTTCCTCAACGACAAGGAAACGCAGGTCTATGCCTCGACCGCGCTCGGCCCCGGCTATTGGATCCTGACGCCGCTGAAACTCGCCGACGGCACGATCGTCATCATCGATCGCGGCTTCGTTCCCATAGAGAAGCGCAATCCGGGCGCGCGCCCCGAGGGCCAGATCGGCAGCGAAACGACCGTTACCGGCCTGCTGCGGATCAACGAGCCAAAGGGCACGCTGATCCGCTCGAATATGCCGGCAGAAGAGCGCTGGTATTCGCGCGACGTGACTGCGATCGCGGCGGCCCGCGGCCTGGAGAACGTGGCGCCCTATTTCATCGATGCCGATGACACGAAGAACCCGGGCGGGTTTCCCGTGGGAGGGCTGACGCAGATCAGCTTCCCGAACAGCCATCTCGTCTATGCCATCACCTGGTACGGGCTGGCCGCGATGACCTTCGGCATGGCCGCCTATCTTATCCATGTCGAGCGACGTCGGGCAAAGGCCGCCCGCTGATCGCCAGAACATTTCCGTTTTAAACAGAATCAAGCCCGCTTCGCACTTTTCCTAGAGTTCCCCTATGCCGCCATCTTCGGGAAACGAAGCTGCCAGCGGCGGCCGTCGCTTGTCATTTCGACGATGCCGAACGGTTCGACGTCGACAGCCCAGAATGCGGCTGCCGGTGCCTGCAGCACATGCTGAACGGCGGCGCGGATGACGCTCGCATGGGTAACGACGACGATATGGCCGGTATCGTCAAGGTGATTTCCCATCCATTCGCCGACACGCCTCATGACCGCCGACAGGGATTCGCCGCCATGCGGGGCAACCGATGTGTCCGTCATCCATAGCGTCAGGGATTCCGCGTCCTTTTCATGCAGTTCGGCAAGCGATTGCCCCCGCCAGTCGCCATAATCGCATTCGCGCAAGGCGACGTCCGGAATGGCGTCGAGACCGAGGACGCTGGCCGTCTGGCGAGCACGCAAGGCAGGGCTCGTCCAGACCCGATCGATCGCGCCAAGCCCGAAGGACAATGATTGAGCCTGCTGCGTTGCCTTCGCTTCCAAGGGTTCATCATCCGGAAAGCAGCCCGCTCGATTGGCTTGCGTCGCCCCGTGGCAGATCCAGCTCAGATGTGTCTTCATGAGGTTCCCAACTCCATCCCCTGCCGCGCTCTTGTCGCGATTTCACATCGCAGTGGCGTTTGATTGACAACTATCTTTACAAATAGATATAAACTTGCACTTGCGGGTGTGGAAGCCGGTGGAAACCCGGCGCGGTCGCGCCACTGTAATCGAGTACGTAAGTTTCGCCCTCGAGAGCCAGACCCTTCCCGCAAGAACCCTTCCGCAAATGGAACGCGCTTTTCTTGAAAAGGGAAATACAATGTCCGACACCACTTTCGCACCGTCCGCAATTCCGCAGCCGATCCCGCTCGGCCAGATTTTGCCCTGGGCCGTCTTTGCCGGCCTGCTGATGGTGCTGGCGATCTACTTTATCGGCGCGGAAGAAGGTGCGACCTCGCTCATCTCGGGGATGTATGTGCACGAATTCGTGCATGATGCCCGTCACCTTCTCGGCTTCCCCTGCCACTAAGGGGTCAGGAACATGGTTGGACGTCTTTTGCTCCGCGGCATGATCGTCGGGGCCCTTGCCGGTATTCTCGTTTTTGCCTTTGCCCACACTTTCGGCGAACCGCTGGTCGATTGGGCCATCGGTTTTGAGGAAAAGGCCGCGCAGGCAGCCGGCGAGGCATCGGAGCCGGAAATCGTCAGCCGCGCCACGCAGTCTGGCATCGGCCTCTTTACCGGCATCGTGATCTTTTCGACGGCGATCGGCGGCTTGTTCGCGCTGGTCTTCTCCTTCGTCTATGGCCGCTTCAGCAAGCTCAGCGCGCGCGGCACGGCAGCGCTGCTCGCAATTGCCGCCTTCGTGACGATTTCGCTGGTCCCCTACATCAAATACCCTGCAAACCCGCCGGCAATCGGCAATCCCGACACGATCGGCGCGAGAACCGAACTGTTCTTCATCATGATCGTCGCATCCGTCGTCGGCATGATCGTTGCCGTCGGTTTCGGCCGCCGGCTGGTCGCACGGTGCGGATCCTGGAACGGCGCGATCATCGCCGGCATCGGCTACATCGTCTTCATCGCGCTCATCCAGTATCTGCTCCCGCCGATCAACGAAGTGCCGGAACAATTCTCGGCCGTCGTGCTCTGGCGCTTCCGGATCGCCTCGCTCGGGATGCATGCCATCCTCTGGACCACTCTCGGACTTGCCTTCGGAGCTTGGGCCGAACGCCAGCTGCCGCAGGTGCGCTACCGCAATGCGGCCCTTCGCCGGGCCTGAGATGTCGGGCAAACCAGCTCCCGCGCACCACATGCGCGGGAAACGCCATCATGCGGGCGGGCTGCTTGCGGCCCTCTGTTTCTTGTTGTCCGCTTGGCCGACGATGGTTGCCGCCCATGGCGGCTCCTCCGGAAGCCAAGCCGGCATCCCGATACCAAGCCTCACCCATGGCGAAATGGCTGTGATCGCGCCTTACTACGGGCGGATCATTTCGCTTGCCGAGAGCGCATCCGACACCGACGAAACCTTCCGGCGCCTCTTGAATTTCGCGCAGATCCAGCGCGCCTATTGCCTCTGGGGCCTGATGCCCGGCAGCGTCAGCGACGAGGAAAGTCCGTTCAACGAGTGTTCGCACGCCTCTCTTGCGGCGGCGAAGGCGGTGCTGCTCCAGATGCGGACGATGATGGACGAAAAAGAAGCGGTCGGCGACATCGTCTCGGATATCGACACGGCGCTGGTGCGCAACAATCTCTCGCTCATCCTGTGCAAATTCAGCGGCGAGAGCTTCAATACGGCCGATCTCATTCGTCCCAGGCTCGAAAATATCGTCTTCGACGTCAGAAGCCTGACGGCCATTCTGGCGGCCGTGTTTGCGCTTGTCGCGGCACTATGGGCGGCGGCACGCGCTTTGCGGCCGATGCCGCATCCTTAAAGGAAACACCGCCGCTGGCGGCGGCGGTGCATGTCATTTTCCACTGAGGCGGATTACCAGTAGCGCGGACGACCGCGCCAACCGTCATCATCGCGCCAATGGCGATGATGACCATGCCAGCCCCAAGGCGGCGGCGGTGGCGGTCTGTAGTAACCCCAACGCCGCGGCGGCGGCCCCCAACGGTTCGGGCGGCACTCGCCCCAACGCGTCACATGCCAGCCACGGCCGCAGGCATAATCTACTTTCACGACCGGCACGGAGGCCGTTGTCCCAACGGCTGGGATAGGCATTGCCTCTGCCGAAGATACAACCAAGCTGCCGAGCAAGGCAGCGATGGTAATCACGGACGATCTCATTTTGATGGCCCTCTATCCAAGTCCCTTACATGCAGGATTTAGCACCTAAACGTATGAACGCCGGCTGAACCGAAAAAGGCCTTTTGGCGGCAAAATCAAGATAGCTATTCGGGGCGATATATCCGCAAAGAGCGCCCGGCATCCCGCCAATAGGGCCGGTATCCGCCTTCTCGCGCGTCACGAGAGTTTCATGAACGAGGCTTACACCGAGGATATCAATGGCCATAAAGGAGTTTGGGATGGTCGACCTCGCTTCAAACACTTCCGAGGGTGGCAACGCCAATCACCCAATTCACGGCGCCGGGGGCTCGGCAAAATGGTTTCTGCCGCTCTTCGGCCTGGTCGTGCTCGGTGGCCTCGCCTATGTCGGCTATGCTCTCGGCAGCGACCTTGCCGATGCGGCCGCCGTTCCGTGGATCCTGCTCGGCCTGGCGCTGCTGATCGCGCTCGGCTTCGAATTCGTCAACGGCTTCCACGACACGGCCAATGCCGTTGCCACCGTCATCTACACCCGCTCGCTGCCGGCTGAGTTCGCCGTCATCTGGTCCGGCTTCTTCAACTTCCTCGGCGTTCTGACCTCGTCAGGCGCGGTCGCCTTCGGCATCCTGGCGCTGCTGCCGGTCGAACTGATCCTTCAGGTCGGCTCCGGCTCCGGTCTCGCCATGGTCTTCGCGCTTCTGACCGCCGCCATCATCTGGAACCTCGGCACCTGGTACCTGGGCCTGCCGGCATCGAGCTCGCACACGCTCGTCGGTTCCATCATCGGGGTCGGTCTCGCCAACCAGTTCCTGGCGCCTGCCGGCTCCGCCACCAGCGGCGTCGACTGGTCACAGGCAAGCAATGTCGGCCTGTCGCTGCTGCTGTCGCCGATCATCGGTTTTGCCATGGCCGCAATCCTGCTTTTGGTCGCCAAAGTGCTGATCCGCAACAAGGAGCTCTATGAAGCACCGAAGGGTAATGCGCCGCCGCCGGCCTGGATCCGCGGCCTGTTGATCTTCACCTGCACCGGCGTCAGCTTCGCCCATGGTTCCAACGATGGCCAGAAGGGCATGGGTCTGATCATGCTCATCCTCATCGGCCTCGTGCCGACGGCTTTCGCGCTGAACAAGACGCCGGACTTCAACTATCTCGAAGCTTACAAGGCGGCCTCCACACAAGTCGAGACGGTGCTCGGCAAATATGTGAAGCCGGGCGTTGCCGCACCGGCCGATCCAAAGGCCACCGTCAGCAACGCCGTAAAGACCAAGACCTGGACGGACGCGACGACGCCGGCACTCCAGGCCTATATCCACGCCACGAGCGCCGAGATTGCTGCCTATCCAAGCGTAGAAAAGCTGCCGAACGGCCTCGTCGGCAACGTTCGTAACGACATCTATCTGATCGGTGAATCGCTGAAGCTGATCGACAAGCAGAAGCTGCTGCCGATGAGCGCCGACGACCTCAAGGCCGTGACCAGCTACCACGCCGCCGTCGATCACGCGACCAAGTTCATCCCGCTCTGGGTGAAGGTCGCCGTGGCGCTCGCACTCGGCCTCGGCACCATGGTCGGCTGGAAGCGCATCGTCGTCACCGTCGGCGAAAAGATCGGCAAGACGCATCTGACCTATGGCCAGGGTGCCGCCGCCGAAGTCGTCGCCATGCTGACGATCGGCGCGGCCGACCATCTCGGCTTGCCGGTTTCCACGACGCACGTCCTGTCCTCCGGCGTCGCCGGCACCATGGCGGCGAACGGTTCCGGCCTGCAATGGTCGACCGTGCGCAACATGCTGATGGCCTGGATCCTGACGCTGCCGGCCTCGATCGCGCTGGCCTTCGCGCTGTTCATCGTGCTGCGTCAGGTCTTCTGACCTGCCATATCGGGATCAAACCCTATTCGAAAGCGATGGCGCCCTTCACGGGCGCCATTCTTCTTGCAGCGGTCAACTGCAGCGAGCCTTACCGCACGCTTTCCTTCTTGTTGCCATTGGCACCGAGACCGGAAAGTTTCGCCAGCTCCGAGCGGCGGTGTGCATAGTTCTGCGCAACCATCGGATAGTTGGGCGCCAGTCCCCATTTCTGGCGATATTCCTCCGGCGTCATCCCATAATGCACGCGCAAGTGACGCTTCAGCGTTTTGAATCGCTTACCGTCTTCAAGGCAGACGATGTAGTCGTTCGTCACTGATTTCTTCAAATCCACCGCCGGCACCAGATTGGCGCGGTCGACAGTCGTGCTGCCTACCTCCAAGGCTTGCAGCGCATCGTGGACATCCTTGATCAGCCTGGGAAGGCTATGAAGCGGCACCGCGTTGTGACTGACATAGGCCGAAACAATCTTTACGCAGCCGTCGAACTGGGGACGTGGCTGCGGCTGGGTGGGGATTTTTCTCTCGCTAAAAGAATCCATGATCTTTTCCCGGATTTCACTTGGTTCCTCGCGCGCCGCCCCGCTCGAATTGCATCATGCGCGACGCCCGCTGCCGGACATCCCGCCGTTTCAAATCGCGCCGTCTTTCAGGCGCTCGATTCCCGGTTGCCCCGCGGCCGATCATCGGCCGGGTCTGAAAAATACACCGCCAGCTTGTTGCAAAGGCTGACGAGCGGCATGCCGAGCATGAACGCCGTATGGGTGGGATCTCCACCGCAATGATGCAGCGTTTCGAGAATGAACTTGCGCTCGACATCCTCCATCGTCTGGCCGACAAGTTGGCCGATGGCTGCATCACGTGCCTGCTGCATCGGACGGCCATCGGAAAGATGAAGAGCGATCGCTTTAATCAACCGATTGTCGTTCGCGGTCACGATGACGATATCGGTGGCATGACGGCCGAGTTCGCAAAGGACATAGAGCCCGGTTTCCGCGTCTATCGTCACACGGCCCAAAGCCGCTGCGTCCCGATCGCAAATGAGGATATGCGGTGCGGATCCACCGGAGAACGTGAAGGACAGCGCGTCCGCGCCGTCGGCAAAAGCGGTATGAAGCTGGCTCACCAAAGCGCGGAGCAATGTCTTCGTCTTGAGCTCGCGCGTCGCCCGGGCGGCGGAAACCTGATAATCCGAGGTAAAGGCCGGTTGCTTCATCACGGCGACACCTGTGAAGGCGAACTTGTGACCATGCCTGGCGGGATAACAGCGACAATGCTCATCCCACCCCCCGCAAAACGGCCTTCCCCTTGCGGCGGCGAAGCTGCGCCAACGAAACCGGCTGCGACAGGAAGAAGCCTTGCGCATGCGTTGCGCCGGCCTCTCGCGCAGCGTCGAGCTGCGAACTCGTTTCGATGCCTTCGACGACGACGAAAGGCGCAAAGCAGGCGGCGAAGCCGACAAGATGGGAAAGGCTGTCGCTTCCGTCGCGACCGCGCCTGTTGTCCCGCACGAAGGCGGCGTCGATCTTGACGATATCGGCAGCCACCTGCAGCAGCGACGCCGGCGTGGCAAAGCCGGACCCGAAATCGTCTATCGCGATGCGGCAGCCAAGATCGCGGATCATCTTCATGCGCTCTATGGAGGCGCCGATGACTGGATAGCCTTCGGTGATCTCGACCACCAGTCGGGGGGCAAGCTCCGGCTGGCGGCTGATGCGACCGAAGACATCGGAAAACCGATCCGAGCGGGACAGGCTGGCGGCATTCAGATTGAACCCCAGCACCAGCCTCTCATCCTCCGCCAAAGCAGAGAGCACCATGTCAAGAATACGCAGATCAAGATCGAACCAGCGATCCTGCCGCTCAAGGAAGGAGACAAATGTGCCGGCCACGTGCACGGTGCCGTCCGAATCGGTTACGCGCGCGAGGCTTTCCGCATAGAAGAGCTCGCCGGCATTTGCAGTGTCATGGATCCATTGCGCCGCAAAACCCAGGCCGCCTTCGGCGATCGCCTTCAAAATCAGGGCTCTATGCCCCTCTTCTCCGCGGCTCGCATTACTATTCATAAGATTTCCCTTCGCAGGGGAGCAGGTCATGGTCGACGCTCCGGAAATGGGGAGCGCCGGCTGACAGCAGCGCGCATGACCCCAAAGCATCGGATTTCTGGTATCTAAAATCCGCCTCTTCCATCTTCCAGACACCCACAAACCCCATGTCACCGAGGTTCCCCTTTATCGAAAGCTGGAAACATTGCACCGAAGATCATAGTCGACCCGGCGTCTGTACGACGACAAGCTATTATTTAACTATTTCTAATATGTTAAATAGCGAGCCACGGCAAAGTCAACTGCTGTAGCGCCTTCTTATATGAAACTAAGCTAAAATATTAGTAAACTTCAACAACTATTCACTGCGCGGCGCCTGGAACCACCATCCATTATGCTGTGCGGACTGCACGGCCAAATCCAGGGACGGCAAATCCGGATGCCATAGTCTTTCCCATTCCAGGCTCATGACACCAGTATAATTATCTGTGGCAAGCACCGTGCGCAGCGAAGCCATGGGGAATTCGCCCTCTCCCGGCAGAACATAGCTATAGGGCAGCCTCGGTCCCGGCTTGGAGATACTGTCCTTCACGTGAAGATGCCGGGTATTGTTGCGAACCTGCTTCCAGGTCTTGATGGGATCTTGCCCGCCCTTGCGCCAGGTATGATGTGTGTCCCAAAGAAGCACACAATCGGGCGCCATTTCGAGGAAACGGGGAATGGCATCCGGCAGCGCGAGGAAATCATGTGTCTCGATGATCATGTCGGCACGGAACCCTTCGCGCCTAGCGGTCTCGCGCCACCATTGCAGCGTCGACAGCGCTTCCGCCATTTCGCCCTTGTCACCGGTTTCGCCGCCATCGAAAACCCGCAGCGACCTGACGCCGGCCGCCTCCGCCCAGGGAAGATAGCGCAGGAACTCCTCCTTCGCCTGCGCTGTCGCACCGACAAGACGCAGCGAGGTATTGAAGGCGCATAGGCTTACCGGAGACGCTTTCAGTGCCTTGGCCAGACCAGCGGGAGAACCGAACCTGTCGGTGAAATGGGCGACAAGGTCGATCGTGCCGCCGAGAGCACGGATTTCGATGGCATCCAGGCCGTGGCGTGCCGCCAAACCGAGAGCTTCGTCCAGTTCGAATTCCGCACATCCCAGCGTGGAAAACGCCGACATGATCCGCGGCACCTCGTTGTTAACGGCAACCACTGTTCCCTCCTCCATCTGGTTTCCGATAGCGCCCGCCTATGTGCGTCGACGGTTATCCTTCGCTCTCTTGCACAGTCGCAAGGCGGCACAAGTAACCAAACGGATAATTAAGGAGCGTGCTCAAGCCGTCAAGGCTCGATCATCCACAGGCTTGCGCGATGAGGCAAGTCCACCCAAACGATGTTCAAGGGATCGGATATCCAATCAAATGCCAGCGGATATCCTTACCAAACGATCGGATGGGCTTCCCCGCTCGCGACATTGACGAAGCCTTCCGACGCCCTTTCGGAGGGAGCGACGAGAACCCAGCGCCAGGGAGCACAGGTGAGCGTCGCAAAGGAAAGCCGCTCGGGAAAGCCCGGCCACCAGCGCGGCGAGAAGGTCGGCTCATACATCCAGTCGATCTCGGCTCCGGCCTTATAAAGCGCCTGCATCTCCGCATCCAGCTCTTCCGCCGATCGCGCCGTCATCAGGCCGCCGACTTCATAGCGGACGCGGGCGACGACCTTGCCACCTGAGACCAGCACCCAGCCGCCCTGCTGCTCCTTCAGCGCATTGGCGACCATGGCCATGGCTTCATCGGAGGAGCCGACGACCCAGATATTGTGCTTGTCATGGCCAAGCGTGGCGCCGAGCGCGGTATCCGGCGTGCGCGGACCCGTGCCCAGCCAGAACATACGGGCGACTTTGGCCTCGCCGGAAAAGCGGTCGACGATCGCGAACTTCGTGACGTTGCGATCATGATCGCGCTGGACAGCGCCATCGCGGACAGGCAGATCCATGGTGATGAAATCATCGGCCCAATGGAATGGCCGCAGCAGCGCCGCCTTCGCCGTGGCTGCATCCGACGGGGCGGCAATCCGGAAATCTTCCGCCTTGACGATCCGGTCGATGCGAACCGTCTTCGTTGCCCAGTCCGGCCAGTAGATCTCAGGCCGGACGCCGACAAAGGCCTTGCCTTCGGATGCCGGCCTGCCGTCAGCCCAGACTTTTGCAATCGACAGCGTCTTTACATCATCAAGAAGAACGATATCGGCGAAGCGGCCGGGTGCAATCGAGCCAACCCAGGGCGTGAGACGCATGTGGCGGGCGGGATTGATGGTCACGCATTGAATGGCGATTTCGGGCGCCAGTCCATTCTCGATCGCCAGCCGGACATTGTAATCCGTAGCACCCATCTTCAGCGTATCGCTGGCGCTGCGATCATCGGTGACGAAGGCGATCTGCGACCAGTCGGACAAGCCCTTGTCGATCAGCCCCCTGATCACCTCAGGCAGGGAATGCGGCCTAAGCTCGATGAACAGGCCATGCGTCAGTTTTTCCCAGATCTCGTCGAGGAACCAGCCCTCGTGGTCAGAGGCGAGGCCCGCGCCGGCAAAGGCATTGATCGACGCCAGATCGCGCAGGCCGGCACCATGACCCTCGACGACGCCGCGCTGCTCGAACGTGGCGCGGATCATGCCCCAGAGGCGATCGTAAGCCGGATTCTCCGGATTGCTGACCGAGGGCCAGTCCATGACCTCGTCGAGGCCGGCGACCATCAGGCTTTCACTGAGAAAGGCCTTCTGCTCGTCATAGCCGAAATGACCGCCACCCCATTCATAAGCGGTCGGCGGCACGGCCGATCCCGGCAGGGGAAATATCTTCATCGGCGATCCCAGGCGGCGGGCCTCCAGCCAGAATTCCAGATTGCGGGCACCGTTTACATTGGAGAATTCATGGCTCGCCTCGCAGGTCCAGGTGACGCCATGCGGCATGACCAGCGCCGCTTCCCATTCCGGCGTCAGATGCGAGCTTTCGATATGCTTGTGAGCCTCGCCGAATCCGGGAACGGCCGCCAGATGCGGCTCGTGTACGCGCTCGCTGACCTCGCCCTTGTAACTGCCGGCCGGGCCGACATAGGCGATCCGCCTGCCCTTGATGACGATTTCCTGATCTTCCAACCAGATGCGGCTATGCACATCCAAAAGCTTGCCGACACGCAGCAGGCGATCGGCTGGCCGGCGGCCGAGCGCGGTCAGCGTCAGATCCTGACGGATCAGCACCTCGTCCGCCGCATTGACAAGCAGATCATTGGGAAGGGTTGTTTGCGGGGATGTCATGAAAAGCATGCCTGCCAAAAAAATCGTTCAGCCGAGGATAGAGATGGGGGACCGGCCTGTAAAGCCGGCTGGCTCGTTCGCGGGAAGCCGAATGATCTCAAGCATTTGCAACAACGAAGAACTGCAGCAGGATTTTCATCCCACCAAAGGCAAAAACCACCGCCCTGCCCATTTGTTGGGCTTGTAAAGCCGGTGCTCGAAAAATAGTATCCTGCAAGCTTGAAACATATGCCCGATTTCATTGACCAAAAGGATTTCGAGAATGAAAGGCCTCAACTTTGCCCGCGCCGCGGGATTTGCCATTCTTGCCGCAGCGACCGCCATGCCGGCCTACGCCCAGGCAAAGACGCTGACCATTTCCTGGTGGGGCTATAATGGCGAGAAGATGCAGGCCAACATCATCGAGCCGTTCAAGAAGATCTGCGGCTGCGACGTCGTCTTCGAAACCGGCAACAATGCCGATCGCCTAAACAAGCTGAAGCTGCGCGGCGGTAAGGGTGTCGACGTCATCTATCTCACAGACAGCTATTCGCAGCTCGGCATCCAGCAGGGTCTCTTCCAGGAAGTCGACCGCAGCAAGCTCCCCAACCTTACCGACCTCTACGACATCGCTCGTGCGCCGCAAGGCAATTATGGCCCGGCCTACACGATCGGCCGCATTGGTATCGTCTACGATACGGCGAAGGTTGCTACGCCGATCACTTCCTGGAACGATCTCTGGCGCGACGACCTGAAGGGTGCGGTTTCGCTTCCCGGCATCACAACGACAGGTGGGCCGCTGACGGTGCTCGAAGCCGGCAAGCATGCCGGCGCCGATTCTTACGAGGATGCCGATAAGGCCTTCGAAGCCATCGAGGCGCTGAAGCCGAATGTCGTCAAGAACTACAATACCGGCTCCGAACTGGTGAACCTGATCTCGACAGGCGAGGCCAAGGTGGCGATAACACAGGACTTTGTTCTGACATCGCTGCGATCAGCGGTTCCGACGATGGCCTGGGCCGATCTGAAGGAGGGCGATATCGCCGTGCTCAATACGGCCAATATCCCCAAGGGCTCCGAAAACGTCGAGCTTGCGCACCAGTTCATCAATTTCATCCTGTCGAAGGACGTGCAGCAGGCGGAAGCCGAACAGGGTGTCGATGCTCCGGTGTCGACCAAGGTCGTGCTGCCGCCGGAAAAGGCCAGGCTCTGGACCTACGGCGCCGAGATGATCGCCAAGCTCAGCCGCATCGACTATCAGAAGCTGATCGAAGCGCAATCGGGCTGGGTCGACCGCTGGAACGAGATCTTCGGCATGTAACAGGGCATGCCGCACGCTCCTGCGGCGTTCTCACGGAATTCGGTTGATGAAGCATTTGATGAAATGGGGTTTGGCGACGCCGGCAATCCTGGCCGTAGCGCTATTCCTGCTCGTTCCCGTCATCATTACGATCGCGGCGACCTTCGGCGAAGCCAAGGGGGTATTTTCTCCCTATATCGCCTTCTTTTCCAGCGGCTTTCGCCGCACGGTCCTCTTCAGGACCATCGAGGTCGCCCTGATCACCACGGCGATCTCTTTGATCATCGGCTTCATCGCCGCCTATGTGATCGCGCAGACGCCGGGCCGCGCCAAAAGCCTGATGATCATCGCCGCCGTGTTCCCCTTGTTGACGGGCGTCGTCGTGCGCTCCTTTGCCTGGCTGATCATTCTTGGCAAGAACGGCATTCTCAACACCATACTACTGTCGATCGGCATCATCGGCGAGCCGCTCTCGATGCTCTATACCGAAGGCTCCGTCATCGTCGCGATGGTCTATCTCTTCGTGCCCCTGATGATCCTGACGCTTGTCGGCGTGCTCGAGGGCATACCGAAGGATCTCATCCAGGCGGCGACGTCGCTGGGGGCCACGCCGGCCGCAACCTTCCGCCAGGTTATCCTGCCGCTTGCCACACCCGGTCTTATCGTCGGCGCCGTGCTGGTTTTCACCGGCAGTTTCACCTCCTATGCCACGCCGCAGCTGCTCGGCGGCGAAAAGCAAATGATGATGGGCACATTCCTCTACCAACGCGCCATGGTCACCTTCGACTGGGTCGGCGCCTCGACGGTCGCGGCCATCATGGTCGTCGTGACGATCGGGATCGTCGCAATCATGAGCCGTCTCGCCCGGCGGCTGAACCCGATGGCGGTGTGATCATGACTAGATCCATCCACCCCGCGCTCATCGCCTTCACCGCCCTTGTCTTCCTGTTCCTGCTGGCGCCTCTCGTCATCATCATCGGCTCGGCCTTCAGCGACACGACCTACCTTACTTTCCCGCCGCAGGGGCTGACGCTGCGCTGGTTCTCGAACATCTTCCAGATTGAGGCCTTCCGCACGACGGCGATCACCAGCCTGGAACTGGCCTTCCTCGGAACGGCGCTTTCTCTGCTGATCGGCACCCCGGCCGCTTATGCCATCAGCCGGTACAGGGTCGAGCTGCCGCGCTGGCTTTCGACGTTCTTCGTCCTGCCGATCCTCGTTCCGGAAATCGTCTTCGGCTTCTCGCTGATGAAATCGATCACAATCGGGCTCGGGCTGCCGATCTTCCCGAGCCTCTTGATCGGTCATGCGCTGCTGGTGCTGCCCTATTCCGTGCGCGTCGTCAGCGCCAGCCTCGCGAGCTTCGACTTCTCGATCGAGGAAGCCGCGATCAGCCTCGGTTGCCCGCCCCTGAAGGCCTTCCTGACGGTGGTGCTGCCGAACATCCGCGCCGGCGTCATTGCCGCCTTCATCCTCGCTTTCATCACCTCGATCAACGATGTCTCCGTCTCGGTCTTCCTGACCGGACCTGGCATATCCACCCTTCCGATCCAGATCCTTGCCCATATGGAGCAGTTCTTCGACCCGACCATCGCCTCGGTTTCCGTGCTGCTGATGCTCGTGACCGTCGGTGTCATGGCGATCGTCGAAGCCACCCTGGGTCTCACCTTCCTAACAAAGTAGCCGCCCGTGACCGTATCGCTCTCCATCGATTCCATCAGCGCCCATTACGGCAAGACGGCCGTCCTGCAGGATCTTTCGCTTTCCGTCGCGGCCGGCGAGCTGGTCTCGCTGCTCGGCTCGAGCGGCTGCGGCAAGACGACGACGCTGCGGCTCGTCGCCGGTTTCCTGCAGCCGACGAGCGGCACCATCAAGCTTGGCGACCGCGACCTGACGTTGCTGCCGGCACACGCCAGGGATATCGGCCTAGTGTTCCAGAATTATGCGCTGTTTCCGCATCTGACCGTGCTCGAAAACGTCGCCTTCGGCCTGAAGCAGCGCCGCATCCCGACACAGGAGCGCCGGAAGAAGGCGGCCAGCATGCTGGAACGCGTCGGCCTTTCCGGCCTCGGCGACCGCCTTCCCTCGGCACTCTCCGGCGGTCAAAAGCAGCGCGTCGCGCTGGCGCGGGCGCTCGTCATCGAGCCACCGCTCCTGATGTTCGACGAGCCGCTTTCCAATCTCGATGCCAAGCTCAGGGTCGATATGCGCGTCGAAATCCGCCAGCTGCAGCGCGCCAACGGCACGACCTCGCTTTACGTGACGCATGATCAGGAGGAAGCCTTCTCAATCTCCGATCGTGTCGCCATCATGAATGCCGGCCGCATCATGCAGCTCGATACGCCGGAGATCCTCTACCGCAAACCAGCCAACAGCTTCGTCGCCCGCTTCGTCGGCTTCGAAAACCTGCTGTCGCTGCGAGTGGTTGAGCGCGACGGGGCCTTGATCGTGGCCGAGGCCACAGGCGGCGCCAGGATCGTGCTGTCTCAGGAAGATTTCGGCCCCATTGCGGACAGCTTCGTTCTCGGCTGCCGCGCGGACGGTCTTTCGGTTCGAGGTGAGGGCAACGGCCTGCCGGCGATTTTGGGAACACGCACCTATCTCGGCCGCGCCTATCAGTATCAGTGCGACACGGCGGCCGGTGCTATCATCGCCAATGGCGCATTGTCGGAGCCGATGGCGGCGGGAAGCAGCGCCGTGCTCATGCCTGTACCCGAGCAATGCTGCATACTTGCTCCGGAGGGATAGTCGCGCGGCGCGTTGCCATCGCGGGTGAACCGGTTACCAGATACAAAAGCTCGCTTGGCGCGGGCTTTCTATCGGTTTTGTGTTCAGACTTTATCCTGTTCGTGAGCCCAGAGCGACGACAACAAGGAATGATGTGCGGTTCGCAGTCGGTTGCCGGTTACCCTAGAGCCGGATGATTTTAGGTCGAATCGACCTAAAATCTGAATCCGCTCTAGAATCAAAGAGGTAGAGCATGATGTCGCCCGAAAACCGATCACACTTTTCGGCATCATGCTCTAGTCACTTTCGGTACGAGTTTGCCGCACGTCCTTCACATTGGTGCGGTCGCTATGCTCCTGCTTCTCCTTTCTGTTGCGACGCAGATCCCTAAATTGCCGCAGGACAAGGCCAGCCGCACCAAGGCTGCCAATAACGGCGACCACGACCTCGAAATCCCAAGCCATTGCCTTGCCAATCATTCAAGCGGGTTTAATCCAACAACAAGCGATCGTTAGCGGCACTAGAGCAATTCCTGGAAAAGTGCGCAGCGGTTTTCCGTCCGGAATGCGTAGCAAAACAATAAGATAGGGCGTTTTCGCGATTCGAAGAAAAGCGGAAATGCTCTAGGCCGCTGGCCACTCAGTGCATTGCAGCTTCAGGTCATCCCCACAGATTAGCCTCCGCCCCTCTCCACCAGGACGCGAGAACGGCCATTCCAAAATGCCACCATATGCGCGGCGAAGAGAAGGGCCGCCGTGCCGACCATCTGGGCGGCTGGTCCTGCCGCACCGATCTCGCGACAAAGGAACTGAAAAACAGAAAGCAGGGGGTAGTGCACAACATAGAGCGGATAAGAAATTGCTCCGAGCCAACGCGCCAGCGCTTGCAACTTCGTCGGCACTTCGAGTGCGATGGACCAGACGAGCAACATGGGTAAGGTCAACAGCGCGACGTCGGTGCTGGCCCTCGTTTGATAGAAAATCAACATAAGCCAAACAGGCGGCAATAATGCGAGCCAGGTCTGCCAGCGGGGCCTGACGCCAAGGCGCGCCAGCAACACACCGAAAGGAAAGGCAAAGCCAAGCCGCGCCAAGCCGATATGGATGGTGTTCCATGTGCTGCCGCCATTCAGATCGTCACCCGAGATCAGCAGCGCAGCACCCGAAACCGCAATCGTTGCCAACAGCACCGGTGCTGTCAGGTAGCGTCGACACGCTCCATAAAGGAAGTAGGCGGTAAATTCCAGGAAGAGCGTCCAGCACGGAACGTTTACCGGAAAATAATCGCCGGCAACAGGCGCGGGCAGGATTGCCAGATTGAGCGGAACGACCCATGCCGGTGGACGGTCGACGCCCACAAACACCTTCGCTGCTATTACGGAGGCACCAAGGAAAATGCCAACGAGAAAAACCGGATAGAGCCGCTCAAGCCGTGTGACGACGAAGCGCGACGTCGTCATGCCGGTCATGAATCTTGGACCGTAAACCACTTCGGTGACAAAGCCCGACAGCGCGAAGAAGAAGTCCACTGCCAGATAGCCGAACGGCGCAACATGCCAAATCAAGCCCATATGAAAATGCACGACTGCGATCGCGGCAAGGCCGCGTATCGCGTCCAACGAATGATACCGCATTTGGGAAAGCCCTCCTCCCAATTCTCCTCTGTCATCTTCTATTGGTAGGCATTCTTTGATGAGATGCAGATTAGCCGGCGCGCGGCCCAAGCGGGCAGCCACGCTCACTCGCTCCCGACATGAGTGTTCCAGACATTATTTTAGATTGCGTAATATGGCGTCGTTGATGGTGCCATCATCGGGCAGCGCTCTCTAAACGGCTTATAGTCGTCCACTTAGAGTGTACTCTGCTCACCCTCCCGCCCCCTCGGTCGCGCGGCTGCGAGGATAATGTAACGTTTTAGATTTGCCAATATATTTATGTACAATTTTTCCTATCATGATTCCAAGGCGGCTATGCGCTATTTTTTGCAATAATTTTAAATCCTATTCCCCATAAGGTTTTAATAGATCTGCACACAATCGGATATCTTTCCCCATTTAATCAACGAGATATTATAGTCGATACGGCAAGCGCCTCGAAACTAACCTTATAATTCAACTTATGCTTGGAACAACGAGGGGGGACTACTCTCCCTCCATGGTCTCGACAGACAAACCGGAAGCGCAATATCAGATTGCCCAGCTCATAAACTATTGAAGTTTCGGAGGATGTAATGGCAGATCGCGCCGTATCCGATATCGGCAAAAGCCATCGCCTCAGCCGACAGCCACAATACAAAAAGCCCGCTGAGTGCGGGCTTTTTTGTATTTGGTTGCGGGAGCCTGAGTGTACGGAGACTTGTAAAATTAGTCGAATTTGGAGGGTGTCTGAGGCGTAAGCAGATTTATGGAACTTAAGCGCTACCCGGAGCTTTGTAGTTCGCTCATACTGCCCACCTCATCTCAGAGCCGGTGAACACCTGGGAGGCGTGTTGCCCACCGGCAACTTGTTTGCGCCGCACCGCGAGCAAGACGGCTGGGCGAAGCCTTCGGCAACGTAAGAGGCGAACCTTCTGTGGAAAATTCCAGTTCCAAATGGCCTGATTTGGCAGAGGCACGTCACAGCTGAAGAGCCCGCAATCCTCTACCAGGTGAGCCAGCGTCTGCCCGCAAAATATCCGCAAAGCGTGACGAAGGCGATTGCGATGATATACCAACACGCCACGAAGAGAGGGCTATCGTCGGGGCAATGCCAGGCATAGATTGCAGCACCCACGCCACCCGCCGCCAGTCCCGCCGCAGCCCCTGCAAAGCCTGGTTTCTCGGGTGCGCCGCCCCTCAACGCCCAGAAAAGGACGACAAAAGGTGCCAGCGAGAGCAAGGGGATGAAAAACAGGCAGTAATTTGCATAGTCTCCTACCGTGCTCTCCTCCCATAAGCTCGATGGAAGAACGAAAAGTTCGGCGAAGACCCCGAGCATGAGCAGGCAGAGGGGTATGAGAAGCGCTTTCAGATAGGGCGAAAGGGCCACTCCGGGCTTCCCAACATTGAAGACGAGACTGGACGCGGTCACGGCCAGGATCAGCGTTACGGCGATCTTGAAGATTACCCGGGCGGTCTGAAGCGCGTCCCCCAAATCAGGCCGTATGCCGATGGTCGCGACAAGGATGGCGGCAGAGAGCGGCACACTGATTGCCAGCGCGACCCCAAGCGCTCGGCTAAGGCGAAGCCTTACCGGCGCGTCCTCTGCCAGGAGATCAATCAGATCATCGGTCTTCACGTCGTTTACTCCACTTAGCCAAAGCACTTATCACCAACGCAGCAGCCGGCGGCCGAGAAGATATCCGGCGAGCGCAACCATCGCGACTGCGATGGGATACCATAGAAGAACGAAGAGCGGGCCGTCTTCATCGCCATTTGATGCATAAAAAGTCGCCGAAATTCCCGCTGCAGCAAGTCCCGCGATCATTCCAGCGATACCTGGGTTGCCTGGAGCTCCTTGCCGCATGCCGTAAAGCAAGCAAGCGGGCCGACAGACAGGAGGGGGATGGTTGTCAGACAGTTCAGCGCATCTTGCCCGACTGCGCGGGCGATCCAGGTTTCAGTGGGCGTCACCGACAGCTCCAGCAGCGCCGCGACAATTAGCAACGCAGGTGACAGGAGCAGATCGGCCTGACCGTCCCGAGCGAAACGCCGGGCTTGCCCATCCTGAAGAACATCGCGGCGGACGATGCGGCAAGCGTCGAAGTCACCACGAACTTGAAGAGAAACCGGCCACTGGCCATTGCATCACCGACATCGTCCCGCAAGCCCAGCTGCGAAAAGAAGGCGATCCCGGCAATCAAAGTGCCGGCGATCGAGGCGTGGGCGAGCAGCTGGTTTAACGTCGGCTCCGGGCGAAGATCCTTCACCAGAAGATCGATTAGTTCACTCGTTTTCATGGTCACTCCGATAGACGGCCGAGAGCGCCTTGAGCGCACGATGCAATGACACACGCACAGCCACCTCGGACATGTTCAGCTGTGCGGCCGTCTCCCGCACACTGGCCCCTTCCATGGAAATGGAGCGGACGATCGTCCGCTGCGGGTGTTTCAGTCCATGGAGGATTTTCTCTACATCGAGGCGGTCGCTGATTTCCGACCCGTCCCCCATGCCAAGCGTCGCGGCGACATAGTGTATCGGGATAACCACATGCTTCCCGCGCTTGCGGAGAAAATCGATCAGCTTGTTGCGCACGATCGTCGATAACCATGGTCCAATTGGGCGATCCACGTCCCAGCTACCTCGCTTCAAATGGATCGTCAAAAGGACTTCCTGGACCGCGTCTTCAGCCTCGCTGGCCGGAATACTGAATTGATCGCAGCGTCTGCGTGCCATCGCGCGGAGATGCGGCGTCATGGCAGCGAGTACGTTGCGGTAGGCCTGCGTGTTGCCCGCCACCGCCGCCCGCGTCATCTCTGCCCATTCTTTTTCCCGGGCCGATTTTTGCATCCAATTTTCCTTTCTCTGAACCGCCCGCTAATTTGTTATATAGAATCCGGCATTTTCCGGAAAAGTTTGGTACGCGCGAACGAGAGTTGAGGCGGCAGTCCGTTATTGGATGGGAAGACTGGCATGCTGCGATCTTCCGATCAACAGTTTTATAACGAACATTCTAAAACGTTCCGCAGGGCGATGGCCTCGCCCTTGTCGCGGAGGGAGTGAGCAAAATTTCACTCTGCGCGTCTGAACCTCTCTAACGCCTTTACCAACTCATGGGGCATCGAGAAAAACGGCGAATGGTCACAATCTAGCTTCTCAGTCATTACGTTGGGAAATGGCGCTTGCATTGCTTTCTGCATGTCCAATGGAATGGCTCTTGAAATTTCTTCTCCGGCTCTCTGTCGCCTCCGACAACCAGCACCTTGGAAATATGATGGCGCTAAGCGGGTATCGCACGCCGGCCGGCGGGGGCACCCACTCCACCAGCCCAGTTCGAACTTAGTTATCCCGAAAAGCCGTTTCTGTAACGCTTGCAGCGGCCAGAACGTAGACGTGGATGTTCTGACTTGTTCCCTTTCCAAGGACCTTACTGATGTTACATCAAGACCACAACAAAAACGCCCTTAGAGGGGTGACCGCGATGGGCTTGGCAACGGTGGATGCCAACGGCCGTTTCATAGAGGCTCGATACTTAAAAATACGGCTTGACGAAGTCGATCAGACTTTGACTAAGCGCGTTGACGAAATTGACCTTTCGCAATTCCTTGGTCGATCCGTTTTCGGCATTACCCGATATGACGACAGACGCGATGTTCAAATCATCCCGATACAAACCACCATACGCGATCTTCGAGAGCAATCTGTGAGCCTCTGCGACGTGTATCTTCGCCTTCACCTTCTGAGTTCTCGTGTAGCAACACCTAGTCAAGTAAATCTCGCAGGCGTGCTCGACTTTTTCGTCAATGTGGCTTGGACCTCGTTGGGGCCTTGCTTGCCGGAACGCGTAGAGGGACTGAGACATAATGCATGGTTAGATGGGAGGGAGATCACGATAGGAGGTGTGTGGCCGTTTCCACGGATGACAGATTATGTGGTGCCTTGTGGGGTCAAAATCATGAACAGTGAGAACGTCCGCTTAGGTGCTTATTTGGCGAATGGGACGAATGTCCTAGGTGGCGGCTTTTGCAATACGGGATCTTCGACGCTTGGAGCGACAGCGGTTGAAGGTCGGCTTAGCCTGGGTGTCACCGTAGGGGAGGGATCGCATATCGGTGGCGGGGCATCGCTCATGGGAACGACGTCTGGTGGCGGCAAGCAGATCGTAAATATCGGTCGGAACTGTTTAGTAGGTGCCAACGCTGGTGTCGGCATTTCGTTAGGAGACAATTGCATTGTTGAAGCGGGGTGCTACGTGACGGCCGGTCTACCAGTGCACCTCGCTGATGGGCGAATTGTTAAGGCATCCGATTTGGCTGGAAAATCGGACTTGCTCTTTCGCCGCGACGCGTATCGCGGAATCGTAGAAGCTGTGCCATCGCCAGGCTGGTCGGGGCTGAATATGAAGCTCCACCAATAACGGCTAGTGAACCGCACCGGGTTTGCCGGAGGCTCCAACTTCTGAGAGAGTGGAGCCGATATGAGCAAGACAACGAACAAGTTTTCAGCTGAGGTCCGTGAGCGTGCGATCCGCATGGTTCTGGATCACGAGGCAGAACATCCGTCACGGTGGGCTGCTGTTTCATCTATCGCGGCGAAGATCAGCTGCTCTGCAGCCACGCTACATGAGTGGGTGAAGAAGACCGAGGTCGATAGCGGCAAACGAGCAGGACTGCCGAGTGACATGGCCGAGAAGATGAAGGCTCTGGAACGTGAGAACCGTGAGCTTCGCCAGGCGAACGAGATATTGCGAAAGGCGTCTGCGTATTTCGCCCAGGCGGAGCTCGACCGCCCCTTCAAACGATGATCTCGTTCATCGACGAACACCGTGGCGTGTTCGGGGTCGAGCCGATCTGCAGGCTTTTGCCGATTGCCCCGTCAACGTACTACGAGAATGTCGCCAAGCGCCTGGACGTGGATCGCCTGTCGATGCGCGCTCGCAGCGATATCGGCCTGAAGATCGAGATACGCCGGGTATTCAATGAGAACTTCCAGGTCTATGGCGTTCGCAAGGTCTGGCGACAATTGCAGCGGGAGGGCTTCGACGCCGCCCGTTGCACGGTCGCTCGGCTTATGAGGGTAATGGGGCTGCAGGGCATCATTCGCGGCAAACCGATCCGCACGACGATCAGCGACAAGGCCGCTCCATGCCCACTCGACCGGGTGAACCGACACTTCTGTGCGCCAGCGCCCAACATGTTGTGGCTTTCGGATTTCACCTATGTGGCGACGTGGCAGGGCTTCGTCTACGTGGCTTTCGTCATTGATGCTTTCGCTCGTCGTATCGTCGGCTGGCGGGCAAGCCGGACTGCTCATACGGGCTTTGTGCTCGATGCCCTCGATCAGGCACTGCATGATCGCCGGCCCATCCACCGTGGCGGGCTGGTTCATCATTCCGACCGCGGCTCGCAATATGTGTCCATTCGCTATTCCGAACGGCTGGCGGAGGCGGGCATCGAGCCGTCTGTCGGAAGCGTCGGCGACAGTTACGACAACGCTCTCGCCGAAACGATCAACGGTCTCTACAAGGCTGAGGTCATCCATCGGCGAGGACCGTGGCGAAACTTCGAAGCTGTGGAGTTCGCCACGCTCCAAAGGGTCGACTGGTTCAACAACCGCCGCCTTCTGGAGCCCATCGGCAAGATACCGCCAGCCGAAGCCGAAGAACGATATTACGCCAGGCTGGACGCACCGGCCATGGCCGCATAACTTAAACGAAATGGCCTCCGGCAAACCCGGTGCGGTTCAGTGGTTGACCGTCTCGTGTGTGGCAAAGCTTTCTCCGATGGCCACGAATGCTTTTGCCTCGTCACTCATCAAATGCGCATGAAGCTCAACTTGTGTTGCAATTGCGCCCACGGCAGCACGCAATGAAAGGCCGGTAACGCGGGCATCGCCCGCGGTGGAACCGGGGGTGACGTCTGCCGGTCGCTGCACGATCGCCATGATTGGCGTCTTTTCCGTTTTTGCCTGCCCCTTGCGGCCTCGCCCCGGCGGCGGTTCATCAGGCCGCTTTCTTGGCCTTCCACCAAGATAGAAATGGTCCACTTCGACCGTGCCGTCGAGCGTGTGTTCGCGCGCCGCCATCAGACGCAGCGCATGACCGATCCGCCAGGCAGTGGGTTGGCTCACCTCGAGTGTCTCGGCAAGACGGACCGAGGACAAGCCTTTGTCCGACTGCAGCAATAGCCACATCGCCTTTAGCCAGGTGCGCAAGGGAAGTTTTGTGGCGTGCAGGGGCGTGTGTGTTGTCACCGTGAACTGGAAACGGCAATCACCGCTGGAGCATTGATAGAGACCCGGCCGCGCACGGTGCTTGCCTATGTCGCGGCCTGCTATCGCGATCGAGCGCTTGTAACCACAGGCGGGGCAAACCCTCCCATTCGGCCATACCATGCTTTCCAGCAAACGCCGGCAATGCTCCTCCTCTCGGAACGCAGTGACCATGTCTTCAACTGTCCGAATATTGGAAAGCATCGCCAATATCATTTCAGACATAATTCATCTCCTTCGGAATGACCGAAGATCCGCATGGAAGACGCTATCTTACAACTAATTTGCTGTCTTTGGTTGATAAAGGCCGCGTACGATTTCGGACTGCTCTTGTTCTGGCCCCTACTTGCTGTTGCCGGCCTATGGACCGGGCGGGATTCAGCGACCTGCCGCGGCCTTGCTGACGGCGAAGAATACAGTGGGTGCGACCCTCCCGAACCTACCACCGCAACAACCTACGCCCAACCAGAGCGCCAAGCCCCGTAACGACCGATATGGCGATCGGGTACCAGAGCAGGACGAAGAGCGGGCTATCGTCGTCGCAGTTCGCGGCGTAGAACGTCGCCGCAATACCAGCTGACGCCAAACCCGCAACGGCCCCCGCAAGTCCTGGACGTGTCGGCGCCCCATGTCGTAGCGCAAAAAGAAAACAGGCAAGGGGACCTAGCGACAATGAAGGGATAATTGTCAGACAGAGTCTGGAATTGTGCCCGATCATCCGCGGCACCCAGGTTTCAGGGGGCATGACCAAAAGCTCGCACACTGCCGCGCCGACAGCCAATGCCAACGGTACCAGCAAGCCCCAGCCCCACCATCGCAACGGCACGCCGGGCTTTGCAATACGGTACATTACAAGGCTGCCGGTGATCGCGAGTGCGATCGTGATCACGAATTTGAACAGAAAGCGATCGGTGTCCATTGCAGTGTCGATATCTGACCGGAAACCGATTGCCGAGAAGAAGGCAATCGCGACGATCATGACGGCCGCGATGGTTGCCTGCTGGAGCATATGACTGAGGTTTAATCTGACCGGGGCGTCCTGTGCGAGCAGTTCTATGAGATTGTCCGTCTTCATTTCAGCGGCTCCGAATAAAGGGCCGACAGCGCCTTGAGCGCCCGGTGGAGCGACACACGCACCGCCACTTCCGTCATCTTCAGACGCTCTGCCGTCTCGCGGACGCTCGAACCTTCTATCGAAATGGATTGGACGATTGTTCGCTGAGGATCCTTCAGCCGGCCCAGTATCTGTTCGATGTCCATCCTGTCAGCGGCCCCTGATCCGTCATCGCTTTCGAGGATCGCAATCACGTCTTCGAGGGGAACGGCGGCGTGCTTGCCTCTACGCCGCAGACTGTCGATCAATTTGTTGCGCACGAGGGCGGCCATCCACGGGCCCAGGGGCCGGGATGGATCCCATGTGCCGCGCTTGAGATGGATAGCCAGCAACACTTCCTGAACCACGTCCTCAGCCTCACTTGCCGGCGCACCGAATTGTTCGCAGCGCTTGCGAGCGATCACGCGAAGATGAGGCGTGACGGCTGTCAGCAATCTGTGGTAGGCGCGCCCGTCGCCCGCGATCGCAGATCGCATCCAAGAGGCCCACTCTTCTTCGCGCGCCGAACTCTTCATCCGACATATTCCAGTTCGAAGAAAAGGCTCTGATCGTTACATGAGAGGACGGAAATTTCCTGCCAAGCTGCCGGGATACCTTGCATGCGGCGCCACTTGTTCATGGTCAAGCAGGTTCCGGTTGTTTGGTCGAATCGGGTTCAAGGAGCGCGAAAACGGGCTTTATCAAGCCTTCGAGTAACTCCTTTTCCGGACGCGTACGTGCCAGGACACGAATGCCAAGCAGCGTTCCAAGGAGGGTACCGGCAAGATCGGATGCGCGCTGGCGGTTGCCGATGGAGCCGTCTTCCTGGCCTCTTTCCACACAGCGCAGAAAGAAGGCCTCGACTTGCACAAGAACACCGGCGACGACACGCTGGAACTCTTCGTCGTGCGGGGCCACTTCAAGAGCGGAGTTGACGAGCATGCAACCCTTCCGCTTCGTATCGTTCAACGAGCGCTCGATGATTTCGCCAAAGAACGCACTGATCGCCTGCCGTGACGGTTTCGATTCGAAACGCCCGACCCGATCGACAAAGCTTTGTTCGACGTAAAAATCCAGCGCTCTTCGATAAACCGCCCGCTTGTCGCCGAATGCGTTGTAGATGCTGGCTGTCGTCAAGCCCATAGCAAGGGCGAGATCCCGGATCGAGGTCGCTTCGTATCCGCGTTCCCAGAACTGCTCCACGGCGAGCTCCAGCACCTTTTCTTCGTCAAATTCTCTCGGCCGGGCCATGTGTTTGTCTCTCGGGAATGTGATTATGGCTCCACGACAGCCGGGAACTTTCTGCGATACATTTTATAACGAGTGATTTAAAATGCAATCGTATGCCGCCCGGCACAGGCGTTTGTGCAATCGTACCAACGCGTCCAACATAAAGAGAGATGAACGACAATGGG